>CAZNLZ010000010.1:0-15176 GCA_964574225.1 uncultured Muribaculaceae bacterium
TTTGAACCACACAGACGTGATAGAAAACAAGTTAGCGTTTACGCTCAATAGTAAATTTAAATTAAACAAGAAGGGACAACGTGTATAGTTGTTCCTTCTTTTGTCTGACAAATTTTTATTTGATTTGGTTTTAAGATACAATAATCAGAAAGATAAAAATATCATGTATTGTAGATAAATGTAAATATTAAGTATTTTTTTTTATCTTGTTGACATGTTTAGAGTTAAAATATAGAATGTATAAACTGCCGGTTTAATATAGTAAACTAGCGACAGAAATATCAGAGAAATTAATTAATAATAAATATATGATTAATACTTTAATAAAAACAGAACATAAACCTAAAGTTGATTTAGAGAATCTGGTTAATAGCATTTACTTATTACCACAATGGGAAAAAATAAAAGAATTCCCACTGATGAAGAAAAGATTTTTTATAACTAAGTCTTTCAATGTAAATCTATTCAGAAAGTTCTCTTCTAAAAATATGTTGGAAAAATATTCTCTTCGCCTTGATAATGATATGGATATTGCTTCAATGGACTTAAAGGTTTATAAAGATAGCGTTTATATTATTGATATTGATGCTTTTGCATCCGGTTCTTTTGAAGAAGTTGTTAATAAACTTGTTCAAGTCGCTGCAGAAAAAGCTATTTATAATACAACAAATAAAGAAGTTAAAATTAATCTTTCTTATTCATTAATTAAACAAAACAAAATGAGAAAAGTTCTATCTTCATTAGGTTTTGTTTCAGAGGCTAATCAAAGCCAATATGAAAAAGAATTATTTGGCGAAACATTTGTTTTGATGGCAGAAGAAAATCAAAATATTCAAAGACAAATTAAACAAATGCCAATTTTGATTAATAAATAAGTTGTTTTTAGGGTTTATTTTTAAAACTTCATATACTTGTATGATTTGATATTTTGTGTAACTCTATACAATTGTACTAGAACAGTTCTAGCATTGTATTAGGTAAATTAATGAGCGATAGCGTAGAATACAATTCATATAATCATATAAAAAGGCTTCCAGATGACGAGTTGGAAGCGCTTTGGCTTGCTTATTTGGCTGATAAAACAAATAAAAAGCTACGTGATCAAATAATTGTTCAATATATTTATTTGACTAAATATGTAATTGGTAGAATTAAGCTTAACCTTCCACCGAATTTTGCAATTGAAGATATTACAAGCTTTGGTGTTGAAGGGTTGATTGATGCAATTGAAAAGTTTTCGCCAGATAAGGGTGCTCATTTTGAAACTTATGCGATTATGAGAATTAGAGGAACGATTATTGATAAAATTCGTTCTCAAGATTGGCTTCCTAGAAGTACAAGAAAGAAAATAAAAGATGTAAAACTTGCAACAGAAACTCTTAAACAGCAATTAGGTAGAACACCTACAAACCAAGAGATTGGTGAGTATTTGGGTATTGAGAAAGAAAAAGTTGCTGCTATTTTAGCTGAAGATACGTCTGTTGGTTCTTTATATGATAAAAAGTATTCAGGTGATGAGGGCATTGAGTTAATTGATACAATTGAAGATACAAATTCAATGACTCCATTAGAAAAACTTGAAGAAAAAGACGTTAAAAATGAGCTTCAAGCTGCTTTGAAAAAGCTTCCTGAGCGTGAGCGTATGGTAATGGTACTTTACTATCACGAAAACATGACTTTGAAAGAAATTGGGGAGCATATTGAAGTTTCAGAATCTAGAGTCTGTCAAATACACGCTCAAGCTATTATGAAATTAAGAAATATTCTTAATGCCAATAAAGCAGAAAAAGTAGTTAAAAAATAATTATATTATTTCTTCTAAAAGTTTGAAATCAAACATTAAATTATTTATTTTTTCTGTGTCATATCCAATTGGATTTTGATTAAATTGCTCAAATATTTCTTCGTTGATTTCTGTGTAATCTAAGTTTAGACAGTTTAAGTTGAATTCTTTTGCCAATTGTTCAACTTTTATATCGTAGTTTATAGGAAGTAATTTAACCCCGCATTTAACAGCGATTAAACAAGCATGAAAACGCATTGCAATAAGTGTTTCTAAGCTTGCTAAATCTTTAATAATCTTTTCGTTAGATGTATTTTCTATAACTGTTGCAGATTTTGTTTTTAGTTTCTTACAAAGCTTATTTGAAACTTCTAAATCTAGTTTGTTTTGCAATGAATATATACAAATATCCCTATCTGAATAATGTTCATTGATACAGTTTGCTAATTGTTCAATGAATTCATCTGTTAACGTTTTAAATGACCTTAGTTGGACACCTATTTTATCATTTTTATCTGATGTCGGAGTTAAATTCCAAACTGGGTCATAACATTTTGTTGATTTTATTCCCCAGTTATCAAGTAATTTTTTACTTGCTTCATCTCTAACAGAAATAAAATCGACTTTTTTTAATACCTTTGCTGTTAGTTTTTCTAGTTGTTTATTTTTTATAGGTCCAATTCCTTGCGCAAAGATTATGGTTTTCTTTCTCAAGAGTTGTGCAAGCGTAATCACTCCAAGGTAGTAGATTATGCTTTTAGCACTAGTTGCGTCTTGCAGTAAACTTCCGCCACCAGATATTAGACAATCGCTCTTAAAAAGGCTTTTAAATACTTGTAACAAGTTAAAAGATTTGACGCTATTAACATCTAGAGTTGTTGATGTTTTTATTGGATTTGATGAAAAAACAGTAATTTCAGGTTTCTCTTTAAATAATTTTAGGTTATCTACTAACACTTTTAGGATAGTTTCGTCACCGAAATTATCAAAACCATAGTATCCAGAAATGCAGATTTTTTTAGTCATTTTGACCTTTAAATATTGAGTAAACATCATCTTTATATGGGGTTGATTTTATTGCACCAACACCTCTGATTTGAAGTCCTGCCACGATAGAACCTAGCGTTACAGCCTTATATGCAGGCATTCCATTTGCTAATCCATGAAGCACACCGCCATTAAATGCGTCTCCAGCACCTGTATCGTCAATAACTTCGCCATCAATAAATTTAACAGTTTCTATTTTTCCTGTTGTTCCCACGTAATAAGTTTTTTCTTCAGTAGATTTTATTATTACAGTTGAGATTCCTAAATCCCATAAATACTTCATTGTATGGTCAATAGATGCTGTATCAATTACGATTTTAGAATCGTATCTTACATTTAGGAATAAAACGTCGATATATTCGCTGATTTCTTCGAATGCTTCTTTTGCTTCATCTTCTGACCAAATTTGTGATTTGTAATTAGGGTCGTATGCTGTGATTACATTATTCTCTTTTGCTATTTTGAAAGCTTCTTTAACCGCTTCTCTTGCAGAAATTGAAAGAGATTGAGTAATCCCTGTTGAATATAAGACAGAAGAATTTTGAATATATTCTGTTGAAATATCTTCTATTGATAAATTTGTTGCTGCTGTTTTCTTTCTATATAAAGTCGATTGCTTTTCGCAAAAATCTTGCCCAAGCGCAATCATATATAACCCATTTACACCCTGTATTGGTTTAACGTGAGAAATATCTAATCCTTCATCTTGCCAACTTTCAAGAAGATAATCTCTAAAACAATCCATACCTATTCTTGATATAAATCCAACTTTTGAACCAAGCCTTAATGCTGCTATCGCTGTTGTTAAAGTATCTCCACCATAGTATTTGTCTAGTGAAGATGCTGTTGTTAAGCTTTTATCAGTAGAAAGTTCAATTAAACTTTCGCCGATAGTTATAATATCAAGTTTTTCTTCCATAGTCCTAATCTATTCTTTTCTGTACTTTATCATAAATTTAAACTATTCTCAAAGATATTTCTTCTTTGTTAAGTTCATTTGTAAGTCCTGAAATTCTTTCAAAAACTTCTTTTCTGTTTTCTGAAATAGAATTATATTTTAAATATTTTTTATAATATCTTCTTGCTGCATTTGCATTTCCTAATTTTTCCATGCAAATACCAAGTGCCAAGTATGCTCTGAAATAGTCTTTGTTTAGGCTAATTACCTTTTTAAATACTTTTGCACTGTTTAAATAGTCTTCTGTGTGCATATACAGTGTTGCTTTTTGAATATATGCCCTTATGTATTCAGGGTCAGTTTCTATGATTTTTTGGTAAATCATAAGAGCCATGTCTTCTTCTTCTATCATTTCATGAACTAAGGCTAGTTGCATTTGAAGGTCTGTATTTGTTGGCTCCATTTTTATTGCACTAATTAAATGTTTTATTCCTTTGCAATAGTTACCATCAATTATATTGCACATTGCAAGTTCTTTTTGGATTGAAATATCTTCAGGAGATAATTGTTCTGCCTTTTCTAAAATAGAAATAGCTTTTTTGTAATTTTTTAGGTTTTTGTAAGAAATTGCTAAACCTAAATATGAAGCAGGGTTTGTTCTGTTGATTAAAATTGAATTTAAGTAATTTTCAACAGATTCTTTATATTGATTATTTTTTCTGAATTCTTCTGCAAGTGCAAAAAACTTCTCGTTCATCCCTATTTATCCCCTTTTAAAATATTTTAGGAAATATCAAAAATGTGGGATATAGTCTAAGGATTATATTTTATTGACCTAAAGATTAATATACAATTAAGCATTTGTACAAGTGATGAATTTAGAATATAGTTCTTCTGGCATTCTTCTATACATTTTGCCTGTTTTTGCGTCAATAACAACAATTGTTGTTTGTGCAATAACTCTTAGGGTATTAGTATTTTTTTCATAAACTTTGTGTTCAAAAGTTACACTTAGTGGTTTTACTTCTGTGATATTTGTTTTTATTACAATCCTCTCATTCATTCTTGCAGAAGATTTGTATCTAATATTCATTTCCACAACAGGGAAAACGGTTCCATTCGCTTCTAATTCTTCAAGCTCAAGCCCAAGCGACTCTACTAGTCCAACACGTGCTGCTTCAAACCATTTTGTATAAGCTCCGTGCCAAACAACTCCGTAAGAATCTGTGTCGCTGTATAAAATTCTTATTTCTTGAGTATATTCCACTTTTGTTTCTCCCTATGTAAATAAATCTTGGATTTTTTCTTCAATATCAGCAGGGTCTAATTCTTGAGTATATTGATTTATATCCATAGCAATTTGATATAATTTTGCTGCTTCAACTTTGTCGCCTGTAATAGCAATTGAACGTGCCAAATTATAATATGCTAGTGCATAATTAGGATTATATTTTGTTGCTGATTCAAATAATTCTATTGCTTTTTTAATTCTTCCTAAGTCGTCTAAGTAAATAACACCTAGATTGTTATATGCGATATCGTAGGTTTTATCATAAAGAATTGCTTTTTCGTATTCTTTTACGGCTTCTTCTATATCACCTTTACCCCAATATAAATAGCCTAAATTACAGTGTAATCTTGCGCTGTTTGGTGATGATTCAAGTGCTTTCTTATATACAATGAGAGCATTATCGTATGAACCTTTTTCAAAGAAAACGTTTCCTAAATTTAGATAAATATCTATATCGTTAGGGTTTAGGTTATAAGCGCTTTGATATGCGGCAATTGCAGCATCTAAGTTTTTAATGTTTTCTTGGAAAATAAATCCTAAAGTTTGAGCTACAACACTTGTCCATTGAGTATTTGGGTTAAGTGTAATTGCTGTTTGGTAATGTTCAACAGCTTCATCAACTTCGCCTGTTAAATATAGGTATTGAGCAATTCTGCAATGGAAATCAGCAATATGTGGTTGAAGTTCAATTAACTTTTTGCAGGTTTCAATTGCGTTATCAAAATCTCTTTGCTCTTCATATAATTGGCATAAATAATAGTATGCTCTAAGGTTTAGGCTATCTAGCCAAATTGCCATTTTGTACTCACAAATTGCATCGTCATATCTTTTAAGCTCGTAATATACACGTCCTAAATTTATGTATAATTCAACAAAACCTGGAGCTTTATCTATTGTTTCTCTATATATGTCAAGAATCTGTTGATTAAACCCTTTTAAGAAAATCATTATTGATGTTTTTAATAATACAGGTAAAAATTTTACATATGATAAGTGTTTTACAACAGAACTAATAGCATATTTGTCGAATGGAAGTGATAAAAATGATGCAATAAGTTTAGAATATTTCTTGTACCATTTTGTTTTGTTAGACAAAGACATAATGTTAAAAATTAAGAAATATGCTCTTGAAGAACTGATTGGTGCAATTTCTATAGCTCTTTCTGCATATTCTACTGCTTCAATGAAGTCACCTTTTTTCATAAAAATTTGAGCAATCATGAAATATGCTTCAGATAATTTTGTATTATGTTCAAGTGCTATTTTGAAATAGTTTATGGCTTTATCAAGTTCTCTTTTGTAATAAAAAGCCATTGCTATTTTGAAATAAATTTCAGCAGAATCAACACAAGACTCTAATGCTCTTTGATATTCTGTGATAGCTTCATCAGCATATTGCTGAATTTGGTGAATATCAAGGTGCCACTCCATGTATAAATCACCTAATTTTACGTGAAGCTCCGCATTGTTTTCATCTTGAGAAATAGCGCCACGACAGGTTTCTATTGCTTTTTGAATGTTTCCTGATTTGCGGAATTTATCTATTTCTTTTTTTATTTTTTTTGTCTCTGCGTCAATTTTATTCATAGTTTCTAAGTTGATTTTACCATAACAATCAATGTTTTAACAAATTAAATTTGCTTCTTCTAAATATTTTTTTGGAGCAAGAACGCCAAGTGCGCTTGGTTTAGAAAAATATTTTTCTGCTGTTTTAATAATTTGTTCTTTTGTTACAGATTTTATATTTTCAACTAATTTTTCTTCAAAAGTATATTCAAACCCAAGAAACTCGAAATATCCTTTCATAGAAGCTTCAAGAAGATTTGTCTCTTGATAGAATTGTCTTTTCCCTATTGCATTATTTTTTGCATCTTCAAGCTCTTGTTCTGAAATAATTTCTGTCATTATTTTTTTGATTTCTTTATCAAATCCAGCTATTGAAGTTTTAATATTTTTAGGCTCTGTTGCAATATATACAAAGAAATTTCCACATAATAAATATGGTTCAAAAACACTTCTTACGGTGTATGCTAGTCCTTGTTTTTCTCTTAACTCTAAGAATAATCTTGAAGAAAGACCAGATGAACCTAGTATTGTGTTCAACAATATGATAGTTGCATAATCTTCTGAATGTATTGAAGGGAATTGCCAACCTTGAAAAATTTGTGCTTGGTTCGCATCTTCTTTTTCAACAACAGATATTACATTTTCTGTTAATACTTCAACTTGTTTTCTTATTTGTTGGGTCTCTTCTATTTTTAAACAAGAAAAATGTTTTTCAAGAAGCTCGGTAATTTTGTTTGTATCAACATCACTAACAACAGAAATATTTTTCATTGAAGAAAATTTGATTTCGTTCCAAGCGTTTAAAATATCTTCTTTTGTAATTGAATCAATTTTTTCAAGAATTTCTTTTCTTCCTGTTCCGTAAGGATGGTTTTTAAATATAGTTCTATAATAGTTGTCTTGTGCTTGAATTTTTGCAGAGTCTAAATCTGCTGTGAATTCACCTTTTATTTTTGTAATTTCTTTTTCATATTCATCAAAAGTTGAATTTTCAATTACATCTTGGAAAATTTCAAGTGCAAGTTCAATATCTTCGTTTAAACATTGAATTTTAAATCTAATATAGTCAGCCTTCTTTTCAAAATTTAAATCGATTGCATTTTCATCTAATATTGAAGCTAATTCTTCTGCTGATTTTGTTTTTGTTCCTTGAAACAAAAGCTGAGTCATTAAGTAGTATAGTCCTGCTTTTTTTTCATCAGAATTTAATTTTGCATACATAACAACAGCGCTTCTTGGTGTGTTATGATTTTGTTTTATTATAGTTTTTATTCCGTTTTTTAGAGTATATCTTTCCATTGTTGTTCCTTAATTTTTAAATGATTCTGGCATTAGAATTGAGATTGTCGCGCAATCTGTATTTATGTATTTTTGCGCAGTATTCTTGATATCCTCTGCTGTGATTTCATCTATTATGTTTATGTATTCTTCAACGTATTCAAGTTTATTGCATACTGTCATATAAAAACCAATGTTTTCTGCAATATCTGAAACTGTTTCAGAATTTTCTGCAAAACTAGCTTTTAGTTTTTTCTTTGCTTTTTTAAGTTCATTTTCGTTTATGCCTTCAGTGCATATCTTATTGATTTGCTCTTTAATCAGATTAATAACTTTATCTTTTGCTTCTGGTTTAAAGTTTGCATCAATAAATATATTTCCACCATCTTTAAAATGGTAATAATCAGCTGAAACAACGTTTATAATTGGCTCTTGCGCTTTTTCAATTAATTCTTGATAAAGTCTTGAGCTTTGACCTTGCCCAAGAATCAAACAAAGCATTTCAATTGTTGTTGAAGTCTTGATATCACAAGCTTGTGGACCAAGATAACCAAACATCATAAAACCTGTATTTACTTTTGAGTAATTTTCAATGATTTGGGTTTTCGTGGTTGGTGTATCAATTTCATATTGTTTGTTTTCTGTATTTTCTCTGCCCTTGAAATCAAATTCTGTACATACTTTTTCTAGAATTTCTTCTGGGTTTAATTCTCCTACGATGATTGTTGTGATGTTATTTGGAGTGTAGTGCGTTTTATAATAATCCAATATTGTTTCTCTTGAAATTGTTGAAATTATTTGTTCATTTCCAATAACGTCTCTTTTATAAGGATGAGAAGAATACATATTTTTATTTAAATTGTTATAAACCTTTGTCCATGGTTGGTCTTTTCTCATTCTTATTTCTTCAATAACAACGTGACGTTCTCTTTTTGTTGTTATAGTTTGGTCATTTATATCAAATGGGTCACCAATTTCACAAGGTGGAATTACTGGGTCTAACATCATATCTGCGTGAAGATTTAGTGTGTCATTGAAATTTCTGTCGTCGCTACCTTTTGGAATTGTTACATAATAGAAAGTATAGTCTTTCCAAGTTGCAGCATTAACAATTGCCCCACGTGATTCCAGCGTTTTATCAAATTCGCCAGCTTTATGTTTTGATGTTCCTTTAAACATAAGGTGTTCAAGGAAATGTGAAATTCCATTGTTTATGTCATCTTCATTTATTGAGCCTGTTTTCACCCAGCTACTTATATTTATTAAGCCACCTTTTTTATATGCAAAAACAATTTTGTGACCGCATTCTCTTTCATATATGACAACGGGTTTTTCTAAGTAAGGGTATGAAACCTGTGTCTTTTTAATATTTTTCATCTTTGACCTCTAAAATATTCCAATCTTTACTAATTGTATCAGATTTTTAACGAAATTAACAATCAAAGTAGCAAGTTTTTTTTTTACGTGTTTTTAATTGGGCATATAGCATGTTAAAAAGGAAAATTTAATGAAAATGTCTCCTGTATCGTTTGGGTCTCTATTCTGTTTCAAAGTGCCTTGGGAAAAGGATACTGAATCAGTTGAAAATATGTTGTGGGGTGCATTTAATAATAACCCAAAATTAAAGGGTTATGATTTGCAAACTGCGGACAGAGATATTTTTCAATATAACACACCAGAAACACCTCTTGATGGTTCAGTAAATAATGCAAAAGCTGATTTTTGCGATTATTTAGACGAGTATCACAAGAAAAATCTTCCTGCTGACTCTAGAAAAGTTTATCTTTCAAATGCATATTTTACAGATGTAAATAACAAAAATTTAGTAAGAAATTGTTGTTTTATTACTGCTGCAACTTCAAAAGATGAAGAAAAAATTCTTGAAACACTTAATTCTTCAAACTTATTGATGGCAGTGAGACTTAGCAATAAGAGAAAGTAAAATAGTTCTTAAAACCTTTCTTCATTGCTTCAACAATATCTTTTCTTGTTAATTCTGCATTAATTTCTTTAATGCAGGTTATTGTATTTTCTGGCGTTTTTTCATTAAAAATATTTTCTATTACCGCTTTGTTATAGCTAAATAAAATTGAGCCGTGTTGCAGTATATAGTTTTGGTGCCTGTATTGTGCAGAACCTATTAGTTTTTGTCCATTATGGCAAAGGTCTGCGCCAGTAGATAAAGACATACAATAGTCGAAAGCTGCGCTCCTTTGTTTTTTGTTCCCTAGTTCTGCTTCTATACCAAGAAGCTTAAGTCCTTCCATTAATGCTGAAGAAATTTCTTTGTATGATTTTATTATGCTTTCCCCACCGTCAAGAAAATTTGTTGGACAAACAAAAGAATATGTAACCTCGTCATCATGAAGCAACCCGCGTCCGCCTGTTACCCTCCTTACAACATCAATGTTATTTTGTTTGCAATAATTAAGGTTTATGTGCTCTTCTGTTTGGTTTCTGCCTAAAGAAACACAAGCTGGAACCCAACCATAAAATCTTAAGATTGGTTCGGTTGATTGAGTTTTTACGGCATTTTCTAATAATTCTGAGTCTATCCTCATATTATCTGCGCCGTTATATTCTTTGTAATCAATTAAAATTGCCATTTTTTTAACTTTTGTAGAATACTTCTGATAATTCTTTTTTGATGTCTTCAACCATAACGTGTTCAATTGGTGAATTATCATCTTTGCGTAAATATACGTCTTTAATACCTGCTTGAACTATGAAACGTTTGCAAAGTATGCATATAAAATTATGACCATAGATGTACATTGTTGCATCCTTGCAACGGTCTTGTCCTGCTTGAATTATGGAGTTTTGTTCGGCGTGGATACTTCTACAAGTTTCATACATTGTGCCAGATGGAATATTATTTTCCATACGGTAGCATTTGCCAAGTTCATAGCAGGAAACAACTTTTGATGGAGTGCCATTATATCCGGTTGCCTTTATTTTTTTGTCTTCACCAACAATTACTGCTCCAACTTGTGCTCTTAAACAATTTGAGCGTGATGCACAAGTTTTTGCTATTTCTAAAAAATATTCGTTCCACTCTTTTACCATAATAAACACTCCTGTTTTCTAAATAATATCAGTTCTTCATATTAAGTAACAATAGATTGTAAACTATTTATACATAATAAAATTTTTAATCTAGAATATAGGCTATGAAGATTAATGGTGATTTGGCGAAGGAGCATAAAAGTTGGATTAGTTTAACAGGGTATAGGACCTTGTTTGTTCTTAAACTCCTTTTAGAAAAGCCAAGAACTATTGATGAATTAATTTGTGAGTTAAGTAAAAATAAAAATACTCAAAAATCTCTTTCTAAAGATACTATAAGAATAACATTAAAGACTTTAAAATCAGCTGGTTGTGTTTTTGCAAAATCTAGCAAAACAAATTCTTATAAGTATGAAATTTTATCCCATCCTTTTAATCTTTATTTTACTGATGATGAGTTGAATTCTTTGATAAAATTACGAAGCAAAACAAGTCTTGATTTAAGTTGGCAAGATGTTTTTGCTTTAAACAAATTGTATGAAAGAATAATTTCTCTTACGAAGGATAAAGAGAAGTTAGAACTTATTAAATCAACAGCGCCTTTATATGATATTGATGAAGATATTTTGGCTCAATTATCTAGTCCAAAACTTTTTGGAAAGAAGGTTCAAATAAAGTATTATTCGCCTAAAAATGGTGAAGAGGTTTTTGATATTGTTGTTGGAAAAATATCTTATGATGAAGGCAAGTTATATTTGCATTGTTTTAACTATAAATACAATGCAAATGGATTGTTAAATATAGAGCGAATTAGAGAAATTCAAACAGTGTATTTATCGCAAACAATTGAAGAACATTACTTGTATGAGGTTGTTTATGAGTTGTTTGGTGAATCAAAAGATAATTTTGAGAAAAAAGATTTTGAAACGATATTATCTAAAAACGAAGAAAAACTAACAGTTAAAGCTAGCGTTAATAACGAGTTTTGCTTTGTTCAAAGACTTTTGTTATTCGGGGCTGATTTTAAAATTATTTCTCCTGATTTTTTCAGAGAAAAACTCATAAATAAAATTAAAATGATACAAAAAGGGTATGAGAATGAAGAAATCTGAGAAAAATTTTGATGCAGGATTAAGGATTTTAGAAGTTCTCAAAGTTTTGTTGAATGAGAATCTAAAAAAAGTTGAAGTTATTGAAAAATTAAAAAATAATGACTCGATTGAGAGTGTTTATACACAAGAAACTTTTGTTAAATATTTCAATACACTTGAAGCTTTAGGTTTTGAGCTCGAACGAGTAAAAAATAAATATATTTTGTTAAATGCGCTATATAGTATCGACGTTACAAAGAAAGAAAAAGAATTATTAGAACAATTAATTCTTAAAAATAGAAGTTTATATAGTGATAAATATACAAAAGATTTAAAAACTGCGATTTTAAAAATTAATAAATATCTTGAACCAAAGTATTCAATTAATGAGCTTTCATTGTTGTTTGAAAAAGAAAAAATGCTTGGGAACGATAATCTCAAAGATAAATTATTGCTTTCAATTAGTAATATGATTATCGATAATCAACAAGTAATTTTGAAATATTGGCGTACAAAAAATCAAATAGAAGAATTAAAAGTTGAGTTAAAAGAAATTGTTGAAAAAAATAAGAATGTTTTTGTTTATTGTTATTGTCCAAGCTTGGGACGAAATAAAAACATAAATATTGATTCCATTGTGGAATTAAATCAATTGCCAAATAAATCTCAAAATAGAAATTGTTTAAATTCTGTAGTCTTTGAGTTGTATGGACGACTTGCAAGCTCGTATAAGTTAAAACCTTCAGAAAAAGTTATAAATTTCAATCAAAACTATATTACAATTTCAAATTCGGGAGAAGATAAAGATATTTTGTTGCGTAGATTATTAAAATATGGTGAAAACTGCAAAATAGTTACACCAAAATCTATGAAAAAAGAAATGATTGATTTGACGAATGAAATGCTAAAAAATTTGGAGGAGAATTAATGTCTAAAATTGCTTTTCTTCCTATTGATAATAGACCTGTAAGCTTTCAATTACCTAAACAAATAGCTTGTTTAGATGAGAACAATGAATTGTTATTGCCTGATAGAACATTACTTGGTGATTTAAATAAAATAGCAGATATTGATGGCTTATTTGTGTGGTTAGAATCAATCGAGAATGTTGATTTTATAGTTCTTTCTCTCGATACAATAGCATATGGTGGTTTGGTTTCATCTAGAAGAAGTAACGACACATTTGAACAAGTAAAAGGACGCGTTGATAGATTGTCTGAAATTCTTTCAAAAAAACAAGCAAAGGTTTTTGCATTTTCAAGTATAATGAGAATTTCTAGCAACAATATTAATGAGGAAGAAAAAGAATATTGGTCACAATATGGACAAAGGATTTTTGAATATTCTTATAATCTTCATAAAATGGAAAAAAATTGTGCTGGTGATAATATGCTGGCATGCAATTGTGCTGCAACAAGAGTTCCAGATGATATTTTGCAGGATTATTTAGCAACAAGAGAGCGTAATTTTAAAATCAATACTTATTATGTTTCGCTTGCGAAAAGTGGATGTTTTGATACTTTGGTTTTTTCAAAGGATGATTGTGCGCAGTATGGTTTAAATGTGAAAGAAGCAGATGAACTAAAAAAAATGGCTTCTGAAAATATTTTTATAAAAACAGGAGCTGATGAAATTCCATTAACATTGCTATCAAGGGCATTAAATTCAAATAAACATATTAGAATTGCTCCTGTTTATACAAATCCTAATTGCATTGAAAAAATTTCAAAATATGAAGATATTTCGGTTGAAAAATCTGTTAATTCTCAAATAGAATTGGCTGGTGGAATTGTTTCTGATATGGAACATTGCGATATGGTGCTTTTGGTAAATAATTTCCAAGAAGAACAAGGTGAACTTGTTATGGGCGTTGATGTTCCACTTTATAATGGGGATTTGCAATTGCCGGATGAACCATATTTTATTGCTGATATAGTAAATGCAAATGGAAGTGATAATAATTTTATTGATGTTCTATTGAAAAAAGATTCATTAAAAGAGTTTTATGGCTATGCCGCTTGGAATACAACAGGGAACACGCTTGGTAGTGCTTTGGCTTGTGCTCTAACTTATTTTAGGGCACAACAACCTGATAAAAATGCTTTTCAATTGCTTCAAACAATAAGGTTTTTAGATGATTGGGCTTATCAGGCAAATGTTCGTTCTCAAATAAGAGACAATTGTGAAAATCTTTCAAATTCTGTTGTTAAGGAAAAAATGCAAGATTTTGAAAAAGTAATTTTTGACAGATTTGATATCAAAAAAATGAGTATTGAATACAAATTTCCGTGGAATAGGTTTTTCGAGATTGAAATAAACTTGAAGAATGTTTATACTCAGCTTCCTTTTGTTGATATATTATTTTGTGAGTGATATAAATTAGTTATAAATAAACACTCAGAGAGGGAAATTATGGAAAAGAACAACGAGAATCTACATATTTTAAGACACTCAGCTTCCCATATTATGGCTCAAGCTGTTCAAAAATTATTTCCAACAGCAAAATTAGCTATTGGTCCAGCTGTCGATAACGGTTTTTATTATGATTTTGATTTAGAGGGTCATTCTTTTACGGATGAAGATTTAGTTAAAATTGAAAACGAAATGAAATCAATTCTTAAACAAAATCTAACGTTTGAAAAATATGAAATTCCAGATGTTCAAAAACAAATAGATGAGTTTAAAGCTCAAGGTGAAATTTATAAAGCGGAATTGTTAGAAGAACATAAAAATGACAATCCTACTTTGTATTTAACTAAAGATAAAGACGGAAATGTTTTATTTAACGATTTTTGCTGTGGACCTCATGTTCCAAATTCAAGCTATATTAAAGGCAATTCAATTAAATTATTAAAGGTTGCTGGTGCTTATTGGAGAGGAAATGAAAATAACAAAATGCTTCAAAGAATTTATGCAACAGCATTTTGGAACAAAGAAGATTTAGAAGCTTATTTAACATTCTTAGAAGAAGCTCAAAAACGTGACCACAGAAAACTTGGTACACAATTAGATTTATTCTCTGTTAGAGAAGAAATTGGTGGCGGTTTAGTTCTATGGCACCCCAATTTAGCTATTGTTCGTGAAGAAATTGAAAATTATTGGAGAACTGAGCATAGAAAAAGAGGTTATGTAATCGTTACAACTCCTCAAATTGCAAAATCTAAATTATGGGAAATCTCAGGTCATATTGATCACTATAAAGAAAATATGTTCTTT
>CAZNLZ010000011.1:0-14645 GCA_964574225.1 uncultured Muribaculaceae bacterium
TGTTGATGATGGTTTGTATGTACAGTCAGATAGAGATGATAAAACACAGATTATTTTCAAAAATATTATTTCAGAATTAAAAAATAAAAATAAAAAAATTATAATTATTGATTTTAATGGACAATATTCTTCTGCTTCTAATGTTTTAAAATTAAAAGTTTCTGAAAATATTAAATTACCACTTAATATTGAAGCGTTTGATACTATTTTAAAACATGATGTTGCAGATTGCCCAATTGAAGACATTGCTGTAATTCAAAGTATAGTTCTTGAACTTCGTGAATATTTAAAGACATTGAAAGATAAATATATTCCTTTTAATGTTTTCAAGAAGGTTGTTGATGATGAGTTCGCAACTAATCCTGTTTCAGGTTTGATGTTATTACGCAATAAACTTTGGCTTTATTCTCAAGATGGACTTTTTGCTGATAATAAAGAAGAATTCGATGTTATTAATTCTCAATTCTTTAATCAGAATATTATTATTGTTGATGCATCAGATATTGCTGAAAAGTGGTTTAAGTTCATAATTGAAACTGTTGCAGAACTTACAAGTCATGATTGTTATTTATTTTTGTCTTTAAATGATATTGATATTGATAAAAAATCAATTATCAATTTATATAATAAACAAAATATTGTACCGGTCATTACAACAACTTATGATAATTCTTATAGACCAATATTAAAATCATTGTGCAAAAATCAGTTGTTGTGTAAGCCATCTTCAAATCTTCAAGAACAAGAGTTTTATTCGCCTTTAATTGATAGAATGAATAATACTGATTTTCTTATTTTTGGCGAAACTACCTTGTATATGCCTCTGCAAATTGAACTTCAACCTTTTGATAGTGAAACAAGTGAAAATGTTGTTCAAAATGATATTAAAAAGGATGTTGATAAGCTTTTATCTTCTCCTCAGACAGTAATTCCAACATCTGTGAATATTGTTCAAGAAACACAAGAAGATATTATTGAAGAACTTGAAGATAATGAACTTTCTGTTGATGATACAGAAGATTTATTAGATGAAATTGATGAAGTTCAAGAGCTTGTTGATGAAGATGAGGATATCACTGATTCTGATTTTGATTTTCTAGATGAAATGGAACCAACAACTCAGCAAGTTGTTACTTCTGATGATGACGATGATATTTTAAATGTTCCATTTGATATACCTCGTCGTAGTGATGTTGAGACTGTTATGGATTCGTTATCTTACGGGGTATTTGAACCTGTAACTCAAAATAATAATGCACAACCGATTCCAAAAGTACAGTCTGCTCCTGTTGTTGAAGATGTTTTAGATAGTCTTGATGAATCTGAAGATGATTTGATTACAGAAGAAGAAAATGACGACTTGTTAGAATCTGTTGAAATTGTTGAAGAAGTTTCAGAGGAAGTCATAGAAGAACAAGAAAATGTTCAAGACGAAATTGAAGATATTCAACTTGATGATGAAAGTGAACTTCTTCAAGAGGAAGATATGAGCTCAATTGATGATGTTATAGATGACATTACAAGTAAAATTGATGAAGAAAAATCTGAAGAATCTTCTGAAGTTGATGTTGAAAATAACGAACAGGAACAAGAAGAAAAAGAATTAGTTGTTGAGCTTGAAGACGATGATGTAATGTCTAAACCAGTGCCTCCAGCTATTTCTGAAAGTGTTGTTGTTAGAAATGCTAATTCAGTTCCTATATATGAAACTGATACGCCAAAATCATTAAATGAAGAGGAACTTCATTTCAAAGTTGGTGATAGAGTTTTCCATCCTAAACATGGTAATGGAACAATTGAAGCATTTGCAAATTATAGTAATAAGATTTTATTCTGTCATATTGATTTTGATAAGGTTGGTAGAAGGATATTAGACCCAAGAATATCTGGTATAGAAAAGATTTCTATAATATAAAAAGAAGCTATGAAAATAGCTTCTTTTTTTAGTAATTAAGATTTAAGTATAAGGGTTATTATTTGTTTAAGCCTTCAAGTGCTTTTGTAGCATTTTCAACTACTCTTGGATCTTCATCTGCTTTAGCTAGTTCAAAGATTTTTGATAAATCAGCTTTGTATTCTGGTCTAGCTACGTGAGATAATGAAGCAATCGCACTGATTCTTAACATTGGATTTGGATTAGATTTAACTGTTTCTACAATGTTTTCAATGCAAGGTAGGTCTTTTAATGCAAGAGCTTGACCGTTTCTAGCTTCTAATTCGTTGTTTAAACGTTCTTGCATATATGCAATTGTGTATAATGCATATTGTTTATTGATTTCAGCTTTTTCTAATTGAGAAGGAGTTGATGCTAATTCTTTCTCCGCTGCTGTTAATTGGTCTTGTGGTTTTTGTCTTAATTCCACAACTTCTGGAGTAGGACCTGCAAGAGTTGATGTATCTTTGTTAATAATACCTACTAAGCTGTCGAAAATTTGAGTATCTAATAAGATTGGACCAACTGTTTTGTCATTTTTAACTTTTTCTGCAATTTCTTCAATTGCTGTTTTTTGTACATCTAAATCAGCAGATTGTAATTTACCAGCGAAAGCTTCTGGAGAAACTGCTGGATCTTGAGCTACTGCGTTTTCAACTACTGGTGCAGCTGCTTGAGGTGCTGCTGGTTGAGCTGCTTGAGCAGGAGCTGCATCATGAGCTTGAATTTGTGGTTGTGGAACTTCAACAGGAGTTGCTGCTTGTGGAGCTACTTGTTGTTGAACAACAACTGGAGCTGCTGCAGGAGCTGATTCCATTAGTATAGGTGCTTGAGCAACTGGAGCTTGTTGTACAGGAGCTGCTTGAGGTGCTTGAACAATTGCTTGAGAAGCTGGGAATGGTTGTGGATATGCAGGAACCATTACTGGAACTTGTTGAATTGGCATATATTGTGCAGGCATTTGGCAACCATATTGTGGAGCTGTTGCTTGACCTTGTGGATTAATAATTTCGATGTTTACACCATTAAATTGAGATTTGGCTGCTGGTTGAGCATAACAGCTAGATGTAGGATAGTTATAATAATATCCTGGTGTTTGTTGTTGGTATTGAACCGCTTGGTTTGCACCTTGTTGTTGATAGTTCATTGGCATCACTTGTTGCATCGGCATATATTGAATTTGTGGTGCTTGTATCATTTTTGACTCCTTTTATACTATCTTAATTACTAACATTAATGTTCTTTGCTAATGTCACACTCTTAAAAGTTGCTGATAACAAAAAATTGCTAATAATATTTTCTTACAAACATGACAAAACTCAAAAAAACAAGGTATTATTGACTTTTAAGGTTAAAATCTATATTTACAAAAATTAATATTAATAAATTTGTACCTTTTTTTGTCAAAAAAATTGAATGTTTTGTACAAAATATTTTATTTAAGGTAGAATATGGCATGTAGAGTTTATTTGTTTCAGGATATGACTTCAGAAAATAAGACAGCATATAAATTTAATATAAAAGATTATCAAGAGTTAATTGACACTTTGGCTAAGGTTGAATATAAAAAGTTGTCATCTAAACATTTGATTGATTTTTCTGAACTTGTTAATATTGGTACTCAAGTTGTACATAAACTTTGTGCTAATACAGCGCCTGATACTTATAACAAATCTTATATATCTACAGCTATTAAATGGGCAATCAGAAACGAAGTAAGAAGAAGATACAAGTGGTATGTTCTTAAGAATAGAACAGAAGCTCCAGTTGATGAAGAAAATCAATACAATATTAGAGAGGCTGTTTATAAAACAATTCTTTCTGTTGATGAAATGGCGGAAGGTGATAATCCTACACAAATTAGAGATTTTAAGAGAAATCCAGAAGAAAAGATTTTATTTTCGGAACTTAGTGAAAGTATAAAAGCTGCAATAAAGAATTTACCACCAAGGGAAAGAGAATTAATTGAATGTAAGTTCTTTAACGATAAAAAGCTAAGAGAAATTTCAGAAGAATTTAATCTTTCACCATCAAGAATATCAAGAATTATTCAATCTGGTTTGAATAAAATCAGAAAGGAATTAGTAAAACAGAATCTAGTATAAAGACAATGCTTTTGCATTGTCTTTTTTTGCGAGTAAAAGGAGAAAAATTATGTCAAAATTAATGAGCGGAATTATGTCTTACATCTTACCTCCTTCAAATGATGTTTTTTATTCATTATTTGAAGATGGAACAGTATATTGTAAACAAGCCGCTAGTTTATTAAGTGAAATTTTAGATAAAGGTATTACAGAAGAACATATTGCTAGCGCTAGACAAATTAAACATGCTAGTAATAAAAATATTAAAAAGACTTTAGAAGTTTTAGATACTTCTTTTGTTACTCCAATTGATAGAGAAGATATTCAAGTAATTGCTGGGCTTTTAAATAAAATTACTAAAAAAATTGTTAAAGCTTGTTTAAACATGAAAGTATATAAATTAGAAACATATACTGATAATTTAAAAAATCAGTCTCAAACTTTAATTGCGGCAACAAATGAATTAGAACAAATTTTTGCAAACTTCAAAAAGCCAACAATTTCTGATATGACTGCAAGAAATTTAAAGATGAAAGAAATTGAGACTCGTGGTGATGAAATTTTATATTCAGCGACTGAATCATTATTTTCAGGTAAATATGATGCATTAACAGTAATTAAATTAAGAGACTTACATAAAGATTTAGAAAATGCATTAGATGCTTGTTATAACGTTACAGATGCTGTTGTAAGTGTTGTATTAAAAATGAGCTAATGAGGGATTTGATATGACATTTGCATTATTATTATTAATTGCAGTAATTGCTGTTGCACTGGCGTTTGAATATATTAATGGTTTTCATGACTGTGCTAATTCAATTGCTTCAATTGTATCAACAAAGGTTTTATCTCCAAGACAGGCTGTGTTGTTTGGTGCTGTGTTAGAGTGTATTGGTGCGCTTCTTGGTGTTAATGTAGCTAAAACTATTGGTTCTGGTATTATTGCTAGTGATGCTATTACGCTACAAGTTATATTCTGCGCATTGTTAGCTGCTGTTATATGGAATTTAATTACTTGGTGGTTTGGTTTGCCTTCAAGTTCATCTCATGCCTTAATTGGTGGTTTACTTGGTGCTACATTTATCCATGCAGGATTAGATCCAATACATTTTGCTGTATTAATTAAAAAGATTATTGTTCCTATGTTTGCTTCACCAGTAATTGGTTGTGTAATTGGGTTCTTGGTAATGTGTGCATTCTTAAGAATGTTTTATAAAGTTAAACCAGATACAATTAATAGAAGATTTAAACGTGTTCAGTTAATTACATCAGGTATGATGGCATTAAGCCATGGTTTGAATGATGCACAAAAAACAATGGGTGTTATTACAATGGCACTTGTAACTAGTGGTGTACTTGTAATGCCAACTGGACAATTTGATATCCCAATTTATGTAAAATTAGTTTGTGCTGCAACTATGGCGGCCGGTACTATGGCTGGTGGTTGGAAAATTATTAAAACAATGGGTACTAAAATTATTAAATTAAAACCAATTAGCGGTGCTGCTGCAGACTTTTCTGCTGCTGCAATTGTACTTGTTGCTTCTTGGTTTGGTATTCCATTAAGCACTACTCACGTTGTTTCAACATCTATTATGGGTGTTGGTATGGCTATTAAAGGTGGCGGAGTAAGAACAAATATTATTGGTAACATTGTTACAGCTTGGGTATTAACAATTCCTTGTTGTGTACTGCTAGCAATAGTATTATACTCTTCATTAAGATTAATTCCTCACTAAAAAAGGAAAAGATATGGCTTTAAAAACTATTCAATATAGAACTCAAGGAACATGTTGTGCATTAATGAATATTGTTCTTGATGATAATAAAATTGTTGATGTTGAATTTCTTGGAGGTTGTAATGGCAACCTTCAAGGAATTCGTAAATTAATTATTGGCATGGATATTGATGATGTTGCTGAAAAATTACAAGGAATAAGATGTGGTTCTAAACCAACAAGTTGTCCAGACCAATTATCAAGATGTTTGATTGAGTATAAAAATTCAATTCAAGTAAATTCGTAACAAATATGAAAAAATATCTTTTTTCTATTATAATTATATAGAGTGAATGAGGGATATTTTATCGTGTCTATAGAATTGGAAAATAAACAGGGATTGATTGCAGGAGATGGACTTCTTCCTGTTGAGTTAGCTAAAAATGCAAAAGAAAATGGTTTTGAAGTAATTTGTATTGCATTATCTTCTGATAATAGAAATGAATTGAAGAAGTATTGTTCTAAGGTGTATGATTTAGCGCCTGGTGAATTATTAAAAATAAAAGATGTTCTTTTAACAAATGAAATTAAACAGTTAACTTTTATTGGTAAAGTTTCAAAAAGTTTGGTTGTTAAACGTCCTAGATTTGATTCTTTAGCTGTTGAATTTTTAAAACAAGCAACAAGATTAAATGATGATGCAATTATGTTGTTTTTAGTTGATGAACTAGCAAAACTTGGTGTTACTGTTTTAGATCAAACAATATTTATTAAACATCTTATGGCTTCTCGTGGTGTGTTAGGAAAAGTTCAGCCAACAGAAGCTTTGCTTTCTGATGTTGAATATGGTTATAAAATTGCAAAAGAAATGGGGCAGCTTGATATTGGTCAATCAGTTGTTATTAAAGATAGAATGATTATGGCAATTGAGGCTATTGAAGGTACAGATAAGTGTATTAAACGTGGCTGTAAATTAGGTAAAAAAGATGCGGTTATAGTTAAAGTTGCAAAACCACAGCAAGATAAACGTTTTGATATACCTGCTTTTGGCTTAAGAACTTTAAAAACAATGCAAAAATATAAGGCTAAATTAATTGCTGTTGAAGCAAATGAAACTATTTTAGTTGATCAGAAGAAAACAATTGAGTTTGCTGATAAACATGGAATTGTTGTAATGGCTGTTTAATATGAAAAAGTTGTTTATCATTACAGGTGAATATTCTGGTGACAGGCATGCTGCTGATGTTGTTAGGGAATTAAAAAAAATTAATCCCGAAATTGAAATTGAGGCAGTTGGTGGAGCTTGTCTTGCAAATGAAGGTGTTAAACTTTATTGTGATCATTCAAAAATGTCAGCGATTGGTTTTAATTGGAAAATTATATTAACTCATATTTTTCTTGGTAAAACTATTGCTAATTATTTAAAAAATGAATATAAGCCAGATATGGTATTGCTTGTTGATTATGGTGGTTTTAATTTGAACCTTTCAAAAGTCCTTTCTAAATTTGGTTTTAAAATATATTATTATATTCCACCTCAAATTTGGGCTTCTCGTAAGTGGCGTATAAATACTGTTAAAAAGTGTATAAATAAAGTGCTTACTATTTTTCCATTTGAAAAAGAAATGTATGAAAAAGAAGGAATTGATGTAGAGTTTGTTGGGCATCCATTGTTGTCTCAAATTCCAGAAAAACCAGATAAAAATAAAGTTTTTGAAGAAAATGGTATAGATAAAACAAAAAAACTTGTATCTATTTTCCCAGGTTCAAGAGTCTTTGAAATAAAAAATCTACTTACTTTATTTTTAGATTCTGCTCGTTTGATTAAAGAAAAGGAAACAAATGTTCAGTTTGCGCTTGCGCAAGCACCTACAATTAAAGATGAATTGATTAAGCCAATTCTTGAGGAATATTCTGATTTAGATATTAAAGTTTTAAAAAACAAAAATTATGAGTTATTGGCTTCTTCTGATGCTTTGATTTTGGCATCTGGTACTGTTGCGCTTGAAGCCGCTCTATATGAAACACCTATGATTATTAGTTATAAAGGACCAGCTTATCTTTACATGGTTTATATGCTTGTTAGGTGTATTAAAAGAGTGTGTTTGCCAAATATAATAATGGATGAAGATATTGTTCCTGAATTATTGCAAAAAAATGCAACAGTTGAAAAAGTATCAAGTAATATTTTGTATATACTTAATAATGAATCATATAGAAATTCAATGGTTAATTCATTGAAAAATGTTAAGCAAAAATTAATGACATCTGGTGCAGCAATTAAAGCAGCAAAAATCATTAGTGACAATATCTAGGGGATATATTTAGTATAAATTTTTTTACAATATTTCTTAATTATGTTAAGATAATTTTGTAAATCTTTATTACAAAAAGGCAAATTTTGCCCTTTAAGGACTTATAATAATCGTAATCAGGATTGGTTAATGCAAAAAAACAAGAATAATACAGAAACATATAATAATCAGAATAATCTCTCTTCCCAAAAATTAATAACAACAAACCCTATCGATAAGGGCGGTCTAGTTGCAAAAATTAATGTATTGGGCAGCGGGATAAATTCTGGCAAAATTACACATACGTTTGTTAATCATCACAATGAAAAGACCTATGGTGCAATTGATTATGCCGGTTTTATTAAGGAAACTAATGATATTATTAAAAATCATAAGTCTTTAAGAGAATCTTTAACTTCATTCCATAACTTATTTACAAATAGATTGAACTGTAACTATACTGCTTTGGGCATTATTAACGAACAATCTAGTACTATTGAAATTAAGCTTTTAGATAAAAATTCAAATGTTTATTCATATAAAGTATTTATGAGTGATTCGGAAAATGAGATTATCAAAGCTATTTCTACTGATGAAATTAGAGTTCTTCCAAATTCTGAATTTTTAAAAATTCCTTCTTTAGCTTCTGCACCATCAGTAATTTTACCTATTAAAGTTCAAGGTAGAACACTTTGTGTTGCAGTTGCTAGTGATTATAATGTTCAAAATCATATTAGTTTGTATCAATTAACTGCAACTAATATGGGTTTATTAGTTCAAAATTCTGAGCTTTTGAAAAAAGTTTCTCAAAGTACTAATTTAGATGGTTTGACAAACCTTTATTCTCACAGAAAATTCCATGAATTATTATCTCAAGAGATTTCAGAAGCTGAAGCAAATGATTCTAAAGTTTCTGTTCTAATTTTTGATATTAATGATATGGGGCAAATCAACAGAGAATATGGTCACGCAAAGGGTGATGAAGTAATTAAAGTTGTTTCAAACAAAATTAATGAAAATATCAAAAAACAAGATATTGCTGCAAGATATGGCGGTGATAAAATTTCTGTAATTCTTAAAAATATGAGTTCAGAAGAAGCAAAATATATGGCTGAATATTTAACTTATTCATTATCTTGTTGTTTAGTAGATGATATTGGACCTGTAAATAAAGTATCTGTTGGTATTGCGACATATCCAGATGATTCTAAAGACAAAGAAAAATTGTTAATATTAGCAGAACAAGCAGTTCTTGTTTCTAAAACAAAAGGTTATAAGAACGGAAGATCAACAATTGTATCAACACAAGATTATGATTTCTGGGATGATGCAGCTTTGAATTCTTTTGCGATTGTAATGGCAAAAAGACATTCGCAATTAGGTATTAATTTTGAAGAAGCTCTTGTTGAACACTTCCAAAATGAAAATATTTTATCTCAAAATCATTTGATTGAGGTTGTAACATCACTTGCTAGTGCTATTGATGCTAAAGATGAATATACAAAAGACCATTCATCTTCTGTATCTAGATATTCAGTTTCTCTTGCAAGAGCTATTAATATGCCTGAAAAAGAAATTGAACGCATTAGATTAGGTGCATTACTTCACGATATCGGAAAGATTGGTATTCCAGAAGATGTACTTACAAAACCTTCTAGATTGACAGATGAAGAATTCAAAATTATCCAACAACATCCTTCAATTGGTGTTGAGAAAATCTTGGAACCAAATCCATTACTTCATGATTTGATTCCGATTGTTAAGTATCACCATGAACAATGGAACGGTAAAGGCTATCCTTGCCAATTAAAAGGTGAAGAAATTCCTCTTGCAGCAAGAATAGTTGCTATTGCTGATACTTATCACGCATTGATTAGTGATAGACCATACCGCAAGGGTATGAGCGTTGAAAAAGCTTGTGCAATCTTAGAGGAAGGTGCTGGTGTTCAATGGGATAAAGAGCTTGTAAGACAATTTATCTCTATCGCTCCATCTTTAGCAACTAAGATTTAGTTTCTTCTGAATGATAATAGTATGGTAATTCTGCGTTAATATCAAGTTTTTTAGCGTCTTTTCTGAATATCTTTGATTTGTAAATTCCTGTATATGCTAGGAAGTATTTTAAGCTTACGCCAAGTACTCCAAAACCATACTTGCAAGAACGTGCAAAATTAATTGAAGATGCTTCTGGAAAGTATTTTGTTGGACAGCTTAATTCGCCAATTTTATATCCGTGATATGCAACAAGTGCAAGCATTTCATTGTCAAAAACAAAGTCATCATCACAAGATTCTAATGGTAAATTTTCTAATACAGATTTTTTAAAACCACGATATCCTGTGTGATATTCTGACAAGTGTTGTCCTAAAAATAAATTTTCAAAAGCAGTTAAAAATTTGTTTGCTATGTACTTATATAGTGGCATTCCGCCATCTAGTGCATTTGATAACATCCTTGATGCTATAACAGCATCATATTCTTCAAACGCAAGCATTGATGCAATTGCTGGGATTAGTTTTGGTGTATATTGATAGTCTGGATGTAACATAATAACAATATCAGCGTCTGACTTTAAAGCTGCTGTATAGCAAGATTTTTGGTTTCCACCATAACCTCTATTTTCTTTATGTACGATTGTTGTTATGTTTAAATCTTTTGCTAAATCTTTTGTGTTATCGCTAGATTTATCGTCTGTAAGTATAATTTCATCAACTATTTCGTGGTATATTTCACTGTATGTCTTTTCTAAGGTTTTTTCTGCATTGTAAGCAGGCATAACAATAACTATCTTTTTCCCGTTTAACATGGTTCCCTCGTCTCGTCTATTACTTGATTATATGTTATTTCATTTAAAAATTCTTCTTGTTAACAAATGTAAAATAATGTTATAATGTGTTAAAGTATTGTTAGTACATAGTCGATACACGTTTTATCGAGATATTATGGTGGTAGTTTGATGAGTTCTTGTGAATTAAAAGAAAGCTTAGAGGTAGTTCTAAACTTTGCTAAGGATGAAAAACATACGGTTCTTATTGTAGATGATGAAGAAAACAATCTACAATTATTGAAAAGAACTTTTAGAGGTAAATATAATATCTTAACAGCGACAAATGGTGTTGAGGCTCTTGAAATTGTTAATAAACATGGCAGTGAAATTTCTCTTATTGTTTCAGACCAAAAAATGCCGATAATGGAAGGTACTGAGTTTTTGAAACAAGTTAAAGATACTAATCCTCAGATTGTTAAAATTCTTTTGACTGGTCACGTTGATACAGATATCTTGGTCGCTGCAATCAATGATTGTGAATTGTTCCAATATATTTTAAAACCATTTGAGCCTGAAGAGTTAAAAATTGCTGTTGAAAATGGTATTGAGAAGTACTCAATGGCTAACAATAATAAAGTTTTTTACAATGAATTAAGAGAATTATTCTATAAGACTATTAGAGCTATTTCAAATGCTCTTGATACTAAAGATTCATATACTAATGGACATTCATTGCGTGTTACTCTTTATTCAATGATTTTGGCAAAAGAATTAAATCTTGAAGAAGATTATATGGAAGATATTGAAATTGCTGGATTATTGCACGATATCGGTAAAATAGCTATGCCAAAGAGTATTTTATGTAAAAATGGCAGGCTGACAGATGAAGAATTTCTAGTTATGAAATCTCACCCAACAAGAGGTGAAAAGATTGTTATTAATATAAAAAAATTACAGATGATTTCTGAATGGGTTAAAGCTCACCACGAAAAGTGGGATGGAACTGGTTATCCAGATGGTTTAGCTGGAGCAGATATTCCATTGGCTGGTCGTATTATTGCGTTGGCCGATACTTATGATGCTATGACTTCTACAAGACCATATAGAACAGCTTTATCGCATGAAGTTGCAATTGCAGAAATTGCTAGATGTTCAGGATCTCAATTTGACCCAGAATTAGCTAAAAAATTTGTTTCTATTGAGGCAAAAATTAATGCGGCAAGATTAGCTCCAGAAATAGAATATCCAAAATTCTCTTTATTGGCTAAAAATATTGATTTCCAAGTTACTTCTGAATTTAGTAATTTGAATATATAGTTTATTCTAGTGAACTAATTGAAATTGAAAGTTCTTCTTTGAAGTTTCTTTCAATTGCTTGTGTTAGGTCATTTGACGCATTTGTCCAAAAATTAGGAGAAACAAGAACCTTTGTTTCTTCGCCGTTATTGTTAACTCTGAATATGAGTGGGTCTGAACCTTTGAAGTTTCCAAGCATATCTTTTAGTGCAACAAGTTTTTCAAACTTAAGTTCTTTTTCAATCGAAATTGTAACTATATTGCTATTTTCAACTGGTTTTATGCTTTCAACAATAATCTGCGCACTTCCTTCTTCTTTCTTTTGAAATTTACCAGACATAATTACTTTCTTTTCTGCTTCAATTAATGAATTGCATACTTGAAGTGTTTTATGGAAAGCAACAAATTCTATTTTTCCTGTTAAATCTTCAATAACACCAGCTTTTAAGAATTTTGTTGGGTCTTTTTTTGTTGGGATTTGTCTAACGGATGTTAGCAAGCCACAAATAGTAACAAAAGTATCATTAGGCATTTCATCAAGGTCGCTTACATTGTGAGTTGTCAAAAATGGTAATTTTTCTCTAATTGTTTCTAGTGGGTGACTTGTTACGTAGAAGCCTAAGTATTCTTTTTCAAACTCTTGAATTTCCTTGTCTGAGAATTCTTCATCATTTCCGTACAACTCAAATGATTGCATTTGATAACTTGTTCCGCCTGTATTTCCGCCTAAACCAGCAAACAGACTTACTTGTCCAAGTTCTTTTGCCTCGTTTTCTCTTGCTGCTGCATTCAGTATATTTTCGATATTATTAAATAATTTCTTTCTGCAAGGTTCTAAGCATATCATTGCTCCAGCTTTTGTAAAGTTTTCGAGTGCTTTTCTGTTTACAACTCTTGGATTAATTCTTTGTGTAAAGTCAACGATTGACTTGTATTCACCGTTTTCTTTTCTGTCTTCTTCAATTTCTTTAAGTACAGCTTCTCCAATACCTTTTATTGAATTTAAACCAAATCTAATATTGTCTCCGTCAGGGGTAAACTCTGCGTTTGATTTATTAATATCAGGAGGTAGAACTTTTATTCCCATTTTTTGTGCTTCAGCAATATACATTTGTGTTTTTGCTTGGTCATCTTTTGAGTTTGTAAGCATTGCAGATATGTATTCAACTGGATAATGCGCTTTTAGATATGCTGTTTGATAAGCAACAAATGCGTAACAGGCCGAGTGGCTTCTGTTAAAACAGTAACTTGCGAAGCTTCCGATTTGGTCAAATAGTTCTTTTGCATCTTTTTCCGCCATTCCTTTTGAAACAGCTTTTTCGATGAATGGACCTTCTAATTTAACTAAGTCTTCTGGGTGTTTTTTCGCCATGATACGACGTACACCATCCGCTCCACCAAGTGAGTAGTCAGCTAGTACTTGGAAGATTTGCATAATTTGTTCTTGATATACAAGTGTTCCATATGTGTCTTTCAAAACAGGCTCAAGAAGTGGATGAGCATATTTGATTTCTTGCCTACCATGTTTTCTTTCTACGAAGTCTGTAACCATGCCAGAGCCAAGAGGTCCTGGACGGAATAGAGCAACAAGCGCGCCTAAATCTTCAAATACAGAAGGTTTAAGGTCTTTTACGAGCTTCTTCATTCCAGCAGATTCTAATTGGAATACACCGTCTGTATCGCCTGTCATTAGCATTTTGTATGTTGGTTCGTCATCAAGTGGAATATTGTTGATATCAACGTCAATTCCATGTCTTTCTTTCACCATTTCCAAAGTTTGCATAATGATAGTTAAGTTCTTTAACCCTAAGAAGTCCATTTTTAACAGACCAACTTTTTCGCAGTCTTCTTTTGGATATTCAGTGATTACGTTTCCTTCTTTTGCGTATTGAACCGGAACGATTTCATCTAATGGTTGGTGAGAAATAATAACACCAGCAGCATGCATGCCTGTGTTACATTTAATTCCTTCAATGTTTTTTGCTTCATCGATAATTTGTCTGATAAGTGCATCTTCGTCATATACTTTTTTAAAGTCTGGTGCAACTTCAAGTGCTTTATCAATTGTCATACCAACTTCGGCTGGTACAAATTGGCTTACTTTGTTAGATATTTCAAAAGGGAGTTCCATAACTCTAGCAACAGCTTTGATGGCAGCTTTTGCTGATAGTGTACCAAATGTAATGATTTGGCATACTTTATCTTTTCCATATTTTTCTGTAACGTAGTCAATTACACGTTCACGTCCATCACCAAAGTCGATATCGACATCGGGCATTGATATACGCTCTGGGTTTAAAAATCTTTCAAAGAATAAGTGATGTTTAATTGGGTCTAAATCCGTAATTCCAAGTGCATACGCAATCAAACTACCAGCTGCAGAACCTCTTCCTGGTCCAACCGGTACACCGTTATTTTTTGCGTAGTTAATGAAGTCCCAAACGATAACGAAGTATGCGTCAAATCCCATTTTGTTAATAATTTCAAGCTCGTATCTGCAACGTTCTTGAATTTCTGGTGTTATTTCTTCGTATCTTTCGTGTAAACCTTTTC
>CAZNLZ010000012.1:0-14636 GCA_964574225.1 uncultured Muribaculaceae bacterium
CTAAAGCATTGATTTCTTTTAAGCCTGCTGTGCTATCGCCAGAGATATTTTTCAAACGTGCGTCAGAAGATTGGCTTTCTTCTGCTTTTCGTATTGCGAATTCAATTGCGCCTTTTATTGTACCGTCACCATAGTTTTGCAATGCATTAAGGCGAAGGTCATTTCCATCATTAGTTGTTTCAATGTTATCTGCATTAATCCAAACTTGTTTTCCTGTTAGTGATATTTTTCCGTTTGCGTTTGTTCTATCACTAGAAATATTTATAATACCTTTTGACACCATTGTAATTTCGTTTGTTTGTAACCCAGAAACGCTACTATGTCCAATTGACAGTACATTTGGTGACATGTGAAGGTTTCCGTTGCTTTTCCACAATGAAAATACTGCTTTGTTGTTTTTGTCGTACATCATAAGTTCTTGATCAGAACCAGATTTATTTATACTCAACATTGGACTATCTGCAAATGTAAGGTCTGTTGCACCCAAACCACCATTTCTGTCAATCTTTATTGCACCATTTAAATCTATAGCGTTTCTTGCAGTAATTTTTGTCTCTTCCATTGTTACATTACCGCTAGCGTCATAGGTGTTTTGAGCAAATACTCTTAACATGTTATTAAGGTTAATTGGTAAATATTTTGATTCATATGGGTCATAGAAGTATATGTTTGCTAAGCCAGCTGCTTCGCCAAAACCATCTGGTGAACCATCCATTGTCATTCTAATAGAACCGTTTCCTTGTATATCTTTTAGTGTGAAATTCATTCTGCCGAATCTACCAAATTGACCATCATCGGTAATATTATCATATCCATCAGTATCACCAGCTAAAGCTTGTACTTCAAATATAGGTGCACCACCATCATAAGTTCTTACTCTAAAGTATTTTGCGTTTACGTTAAGTTCTTTATCAAAACCAGTAACATCTGCGTGGTCATATATGTTGTATGCAGGAAGAGATGTGTTATATGTTGAATGACCATGTATTAATGGAGCACCCAGTTCGTCGTGTCCAATAAATAAGCTATAATTGTTACTAATTGCTCTTAACTTGTTTGCGCCTGGTGCTGTTTCTTCTGCACCAGTACCACTACCAATACAGATATTTCCATTACCAATAAACGAACCGCAAGCTTTTGCACCAACTGCGGTGTTATTATTACCAACTATAGTCTCACCATCAATACCAACTGACATTGTGTGGGCACCAATAAGCGTATTGCCACTAGAAACGCCACTATCTGCGTCAATATATTTACCAGCGTTAGCACCAATGGCTGTGTTATCGCTACCTCTTACTTGGTTTAGTGCAAATGCACCTGTTGATGTGTTTGAATGCCCATCGAAGTTATATGTTAGTGCACTTTCACCAACAGCTGTATTTAATGTACCTTGTTTCAAGAAAGATAATGTATAGTGACCAAGTGAAGTATTGTAACCCCATTTTGAATCTACAACTGTTTTATCTGTAATTTTGTTTCTTTCAATACCTGTAAAACTTAGTAAAGAACCAATACCAAAAGCTAAGTTATGTTGGTCAGATGCAATTCTACCTGCGTATATAAGTTCTCTTTCTGTCGCATCAGTTCTATCTTCAATATTGTAAAAAGAAATATGGGAGTTAACAAAGCTTTCTGAAATATCTTCCCCAGTAAGGAATCTTTTTACAAGAACAAGTCTATCGCCAGCTGTTGTAAATTTTAAATTGCTACTAGCACCTGTTGGTGCAATTAAAGAGCCTGGGTCAAAATACTTGTCACGATAATCTACGCCAGCATAGTCTGCGTATGGCATCATATCATAACCAATAATCGCACTTTGATTGTGTCCTGCTCCAAAGTATGCAACGTTGTTTTGTCCGCCCCAGTTCCATATTTTTTCTGGGTCCATAGCATTACGTTTTGTAATAGTAGGAATTGCCGCAGCTAAAACAATACTTATGATAAGTAAAGAAATTAATAACTCGGCAAGAGAAAAACCTTTTGTCTTCTTATACATCATTTCTGCTCTTTCCATTTTTTATAATTAAATCTAATATCTTTTATCTCAATTCCCAGATTTTTTGCTTTTTCATTCATTAATTTTGTTAACTTGTTTTTTTCTAAATAAAGCTCATTTGCCACAAAAGAATCTGAACATACAATTGTGAGTATATTATCGGCAGAAAACTCCAAAACTTTAGAAAATTGTGAAATTTTATTACCAACGGTTTCTATCCAATACCCAGCTAACTTTTCACCCGTTTCAAACTTACTTTCATCATAATTAAATTGTAAATCTTTAATCACATTTTGTAAGGATTCGAAATAGAGATTATTACGTTCTTTCATAGTCTTTATTATAAGCTTTTTTTCAAATTTTTCAAAGGTTTTCAACTTCTAAAATATTTTTTACTTTAGAAATAATTTTCTTGTGGATTTCTTTTTCGCTTAATGTTCCATCAATTGAAATAAACCCATATTCTTCAATCATTTTGTGATATTCGTCAAGACATTTGCCTTGATAAATTTGGAAGCTTTTGTAAAAATCGCTGCTTAATCCAATATCTCTACCAGATTCCCAATAATCTAAGCCAGTTGTTCCAATGATTCTTTTTAACAGAATTTCAATAGGAACATCTAAATAAAAGACCATATCTGGTTCTGGGGCATAATCATATAGGTTTTTTAACCATTCGATATTGTGTCCACGAACAACGTCACGTGCATATGCTGTATAAACATATCTGTCTAAAATTACAACAAAACCAGCTTTAAGTGCAGGAATAATAACCTGCTCAAGTCTATCTGCAAAGTCAGCTGCATAAAGCAAACTAAAAGTTGTTGCATTTAATAAGTTTCTATCTTTTGCGTCGTTAATAGCATCAGCAATGAATTTTGATGTTTTCCATTCACTGACCATTGCTCCGTATGATTGGTCTTCAATCCAACGTTTTAAGCGTGAAATCTGTGTTGATTTTCCGCTACCGTCAGTTCCTTCGATTACTATTAATAAACCGTCATATCCGTGTTTTGATTTGTATTTCGCCATTTTATAATGTAATTCCTTTATTAGCCAAAACTTCTTTTACTTTTTCTCTGAAAAATAATTGTTTAGCGTGAATGCTATCGTTTGCATCAATTTCCACTAGACCGTATTCGTCAATCATTGCTTTATATTCATTGTTAACTCTTTTTTGGAAAATTTTGTAGCTTTCATATGGGTCTGTACTGATTTTTAAATCCATACCTGCTTCATAAAATTTTGGTGAACGATTTGAACAAATTCTTTCTAAAGAAACATCTTCTGAAACTCTGAAATACATTGTTAAATCTGGTTTTACAGCAAAGCCATAAACTTTGCGAACCCAATCTCTATCTACGCCTCTTGCAACATCTCTTGCAAATGCGGTGTAAACGTATCTATCAGCAAGAACTATAAAACCAGCTTTAAGTGCAGGAATAATAACTTGTTCTAATCTGTCGGCAAAGTCAACAGCGTGCAATAAAGAAAATGTTCTTGGGCTAAGCAAGTTTTTCTTTTTTGCTAATTTGGTTGTTTGTGAAATTAAATCAGATGAATTCCATTCTGTAAAAATAACATCTTGTTTTAATGATTTTAACCAATCACGCAGAATGGCAAGTTGTGTTGATTTCCCACTACCATCAATACCTTCAACGCAAACTAATGTTCCAGGAAGGTTGTGTTCTTCATTTAATCTTGATTTGCTTTGCATGTTTATAGCTCCCTTCCTCAATAATATCACATTTTTTGGCTTTTGTTTTTTGCTTAATAAAAACACTTTGTAACAAAATGTTAAAAGTGTAAATTTTACACGATATAAAAAATTGAACATGTGGCATTGAATATGTAGAGGATGTTAATTATTTTTTAACTTACCAAGTGTGATAAATAAGTGTTTTCTCTCTCTGATTCCTCTCTCTGATATATAGTGAACTTAACCGATACCAATCGGTTTTTTTATTGCCTTTTTTCTAAAAAAACTAAAATAAGCTCCTTTTTCTTGTTTTCTCCGATAATACTAAAAAATGTTTTTCCCTTTGCTAGAGTACATGCTTGATCTCATACTTTTTATATCGGTAAATATTTTGGAATCTTTAGTGTTTTTTAATTCATTCAATGACGAAACAAGCAAATCCAGTGCTAGTTCTATGTTTTCGCCATTATAGTTTTTCATATCTTTTGCCATTTCAAGATTTGATGTAGCCAAACGTGTCATGTCTCTAAATCCGCTTGATGCAAGCTTTAGAGCCAATTTATTGTCTTTTGCGCTATTAAATAGTGCTTGCGCTAACAATAGAGGCATGTGGCTAATCAGAGCAACGGCATGGTCATGCTCTTTTGCGTTGGCAATAATAATTTCAGCTCCTGTTGATTTGATAATAGAGCTTGCTTTTTCAATATCTTTTTCTGTCGCATTACTTGGTGTTAAAACCCATTTTGCGCCTTCAAATAGTTCTTTAAATGCTGCATCAAACCCGCTAAATTGTGTCCCAGCCATTGGATGTGAACCAATAAATTTATATGGGCGTTCTTTTTTTATTACAAATTCTTTTACGCTAGCACAGTCAAGAACAATACAATTTGAATCTACAATTTCTTCAAGTTTATCTAGAATTTCGATGGTTTTATTTATTGGGGAAGCAACAAAAACTATTTCACAATCTTTCAAAATGCTTATGTCATCAGATACATTGTTTGTATATTTTAGTGCTTTTTTTATTGTTTCTTTGCTTCGTGTTACTGCATATATTTCGTGCTGAGTTCTTGCTAAACATTTGAATAGCGAACCACCTATTAAACCTAAGCTAACAATACCAATTTTCATATAATTACCTCTTTGTAAACATTATCATTTTTAGTGAAATGTTAAAAACTATTAACAATTATTCACAAATTTGCGTAGTATTCAATTATATGTAATAATACAAATAAATTAATAGTCTAACCATTCCTTTCTTGACTTATGCGGCTTAACGTCGCATTTTATTTTGTCTTTTTTAGGAATTAAAAATACGAAAACCGTCTTTTGTTGAAAAAGACGGTTTAAACTTTGTTTGTTTTCCTTATGCAAATGCTTGGAATGGATTGTTTTTGTCAAGACCAAGATTTTTAAGTGATTCTTGTGCGATAACAGCATCTTCGCTTAGTTTGCCTGTAGCTTTTTCTTCTTCGATTTTTTGTACTGTTAATGCTTTTAATTCTTTAAGTGCTTGATCATTTTTTGCAATTTCTGCAGCTTGTGCTTGTTGTTGTGCTTCTTTAGCTTTTTCTCTTTCTGATTTACCAGTAATTTTCTTTGTGATTTTTCCTGCTACCCAGGAACCTAAGAAACCGCAAATACAACCAACAACTGCACCGATTGCTGTACCGTATCCAGGAACAACAGAACCAATTTCTGCGCCTAATTTTGTACCTGCAAGAGCTGAGCCTGCTGCAGCGCCAAGTGCTGTACCAACTTGGTTACCGATTACGAAACCAGCTGTATCGCCTGCTACTTTAATTGCTGATTTGCCAGCTTGTTTCATACCTTTTTTAGCGCCAAGTTCTTTGAATGTTGGAACAACTTCTGTTAAACCTTCAATTATTCCGCCAAATACAAGCATTATGCCAGCGCCGCTTGTTTTTAAGATTTTTCCAAAGCTACCTAATTTGCTTCCAACTTTTCCTAATCCTTTTCCAGCTTTGCTAACAACTTTTTCAGCTACTTGACCAACTTTTCCAAATTTGCCGTGTTTAGCCATATTTGTAAGTTTGCCAAATTTTGTTGCTAATTTGCTTGATGTTTTACCAGCTTCTGCAGCACCACTTCTATATTTTGTTTTTAAGAATGAATATCTTGCATTTTTTGCTTTATCGCTTGCTTTTACTGCTTTTTTAATAGCTTTATTTGCTGAAAGTCTTGAGAAAAGTCCACCATTTTCAGCTTTAGCCATTTTTTCTGCAGCTTTTTCTACTGCTTTTGCTGCTTTTGCTGCAGCTTTATCTGATTTTTTTGCTGTTTTTGCCAATGTGCCAACAGCATCAAATTCGTTTCTGATTTGAGTGTTGTTAGAAATGAAATCTGCAACTCTTTGGCTTAGTTTGCCTTCGCCTTTAAATAGATTTTTTACATTTGCAAAAGTTCTTTGGTCTAGTTGTGCTAATTTTTCACTACCGATTCCTTTTGCTTTTTTATTTCTTATAAATTTGTTTAAAATTGGTATGCCATCAAATAAAAGAGTACCACTTACAGCATCTTTTGTTGCTGATGTGAAAGTATCAGGAGCTTGAGTTAATGCTTCGCCTCCAACATATTTAACAAGTTTTTGAACATCACCTTTAACGTCTTTGTTAGCTTGGTTTGCAACTGCTTGACTTATATAAGTAGTGTCTATACCTTTTACCATATAAAAATGCCCTAATCCTTTTCTACACATGTATATAAAGTATTTTTTTGAAATGAAATTTACTTCTTTTGTAACTTTTGTAAACTTTGTAAACATGAAGTTTAAAATATCTAGAAATATACAACTTTAAGAGGATATCTAACCTTGTATAACTTGATATAATCCATGTCTAGGAGACTTTGTGTTTAATATTTTCTATTCTGTGGAAGAATAACAAATATCCGAAGTCTTATCGAGAATGTAAGAGAGGTAATATGAAAAATTTTTGTTTATTACTTGCGTGTTTGACATTTGTGTCAGTAATGCCATCTTATGCGATGAAAATCATTGTAAATAATGAAAATGATAGAATTGTTTATTCCCGTTCTTCTTTTCCACATGATGAATTTTCATATTCTAGCGAAGAAGTTGAGCAAGCAACTGTAAAGAATTCTTATTACAAAAGTTCTTCGCAAAATCCTGAATATTATGAGTATCAACTAAGATTATTAGGTAATGATTTTAGAAAAGAACTTGCTGGTACAAAATGGAATCTTGTTAATGAAGTAGAAAATGCTCCTGTTTCAGAAACTTTTGAGCCTCAATTAACTGAGTATCAAATGAATTTGGAACGTTTAAAACGTGGTTCAAGAGAAGCTGCTGATTATTATATGGTTGATATGATGAAAGACCCTAATAATCTAGTACCATCTGGTTATTTTGAATAAATTTTAAGATATTAAACTTTTATCCCCAACTTGCTCTTTTATGGTAAAATTAGAGCAGATTGGGGATATTTATGAAGCTTAGTTTAAGTGAGATAGTTAGAGCTTGTGATGCAAAATTTATAAAAGGGATAGAAAACCAAGATGTTTTTGGTTTTTCGACTGATACAAGAACAATTAAATCGGGCGAAATTTATATTCCTTTAAAAGGCGAAACATTTGACGGGGAAAATTTTATCGAAAATGCGCTGCAAGCTGGTGCAAATGGTTATTTTACTTCTGACCCCCAAAAAGTATTTAATACTGCTGATTTTGCGCTTTTGGTTAAAGATACAAAAGAAGCATATTTAAAACTTGCAAATTACTACAAAACTAAAATTAACCCATATACAATCGCTATTACTGGCAGTAGTGGTAAAACAACTGTTAAGGAAATGATGTATTGTGTGTTTAAAAACGCTGATACAACTGCAAAATCAATTTTAAACCATAACAATGAAGTCGGATTATGCCAAACATTAAGTGCTTTAGAAGAGGGTACAAAATATTTGATTGTTGAAATGGGAATGCGTGGTTTAGGTGAGATTGAACTTTTATCTAAATATGCTCAGCCTGATATTGCGGTTATTGTAAATGCTGGAAGTGCACATATTGGCAGGCTTGGTTCTCTTCTAAATATTGCAAAAGCAAAATTTGAGATTGCAAAATATCTCCATCCACAAGGTATTTTAATTGCACATGATAATCCTTTGATAAAACAAGTGAATGATGAAAAGCATAATACTTTTTATTTCAGTTTAGAAGATGAAAATCTTAGAATTATCGCAATGACAGCCGATAGTTGTGAGTTTGTTTATAAAGGTGAGACATATAAACTTAATGTTGGTGGGGAACATAACATTCAAAACGCATTGAGTGTTATTGAAGCAGGACTTTTTGCAGGGCTGGCTCCAGAAATTATTGCAAAAGGATTGGCAGAATTTTCTCCTATCGAAAAAAGATGGGATATAGAAGAAGTTGCTGGGTTTAAAGTTATCAATGATAGCTATAACTCAAATCCTGAATCAGTAAAAGCTGCATTAAAAACATTTTTGTCTTTTACTCCAAATCCAAAGTCGGTTGTGCTTGGTGATATGGGTGAACTTGGTTTGAATGAGGAAGAATATCATACTCAAACAGGTGAATTCCTTGATAGTTATGAATGTGATTGGGTTCTAACAATTGGAGAACTTGCAAAATACATTCAACCAAAGAAAATAAAAACAAAACATTTTGAAACAAAAGAAGAACTTGCTAATTTCATAAAAACTGAACTGCCAAAAGGTTCCAATATCTTGTTAAAAGCGTCAAGATTTATGAAATTTGAGCAAATTATTGAGGAGCTTAAAAAATAATGGGATTTAATAGACTTATAATTGTATCTTTGCTTGTGGCATTTGTTCTAACTTTATTGTTAGGAGTTGCGTATATTGAGTTTTTAAAGAAAAAAATGTTTACTCAGTATATTTTGGATGAAGCACCAGAAAATCATGCAAAAAAAGCTGGAACACCAACAACTGGTGGTGTATTTATTGTTGTTTCTGTGATTTTAGCGTCACTTGCTACTTTAACAATGAATCAGAGTTTAACAACATCTGCCCTAATTGTATTGATGACGTTTTTGTTCTTTATGCTTGCTGGTTTAAAAGATGATTTAGGCAAAATTAAAGAGAAGCAAAATAAAGGTGGATTAACTCCAAGAAATAAGTTGTTCTTTCAAATTGCAATTGCCTTATTGCCGTCATTATATATGACATTAACAGGACAAACTTTTTTGAGTTTAGGTCATTTTAGTTTTGATATTCAGTATTTGTACCCATTTTTTGCAATTTTCTTTATGACAGGGGTATCTAATGCGGTAAATTTAACTGATGGATTAGATGGTTTAGCTAGTGCTAATACCGCTGTTGCAATGGCGGCTTGCACTATATTTTGTGTTATGACTGGTCAAACAGATTTGGCTATTATTTCTGCTGCAACAATGGGTTCAGTAATTGGCTTTTTACATTTTAATAAATTTCCCGCAAAAGTTTTTATGGGAGATACTGGTTCATTAGCATTGGGCGGTTTGCTTGCAACACTTGCGGTTATGGGCAAATTTGAATTGTGGATTTTATTAATTGGTTTTGTTTTCTTCTGTGAAACAATGTCTGTTATTTTACAAGTTACAAGCTTTAAATTAACTGGTAAAAGAATTTTTAAAATGAGCCCAATTCATCATCATTTTGAATTATGTGGTTGGAGTGAGAATAAAATTGTTATTGTATTTTCACTAGTTAGTTTTGTGTTCTGCTCCTTAGCAGTGTGGTTATTCAATATTTTATGGTAGGTCGTTATGAAAAGAAAATGGCTTGATAAAAAAGTTTTAATATTAGGTTTATCAAAAAGCGGATGTGCCGCTGCTAGATATTTATCAAATAAAGGTGCAGACTGCTTTATTACTGAATTTAAACTATTGCAAGATAAAGATAGAGAACTAGTTTGTGAACTTGAAAAAGAGGGTATTAAGGTTGAAACTGGTGGTCATAGTGATGAGTTTTTAGATGAGTCTTATATTGCAATTACAAGTCCTGGAATACCACCTAAAAGTGAAATTTTTGAACGTCTAAAAGAGAAAAATATTCCAGTTATTGGTGAAGTTGAACTTGCATATTTAGAGGCAACTTCTCCATTTGTTGCTATCACAGGAACAAATGGTAAAACAACAACAACATATTTGATGTCGCATATTTTATCAAGTGAATATGACGCTCCTGTTTGTGGAAATATTGGTGTTCCGCCAACATCTTTGATTGAAAAAAATCCAGATTATTATGTATGCGAAGTTAGTTCTTTCCAACTACATAATGCGCCAACTTTTAGACCACAAATTGCGTGTTTTCTGACTTTTACTCCAGACCATTTAGACTGGCATGGTGGACTTCAAAATTATTTTGATGATAAAGCAAGTATTTTCCAAAACTATAAACAGCCAATGTATGCTGTATTTTCTGGTGCTGATGAAACAATTTATCGTTTTTCTAAACAATATATAGGTGAAAAATTTATTTATGCAAAAGAGCTAGAGCGTAACTGTTGCTATATAAAAGATGGTGCTATATTCTTTAAACGTGATAAAGAAGAAGAAATTATAAAGCTAGATGAAATTTCATTAGTTGGTGAGCATAATTACCAGAATACAATGTGTGCAATAATTGTTGCAAAATTAATAGGTATTTCAAATGAAAATATTCGTGAAAGAATAATGTCATTTAAAGCGGTTGAACATCGTATTGAATATACTGCAACAGTAAATGGTAAAGCTTTTTATAATGATTCAAAGGCAACAAATCCAGAAGCTTCTTTTGTTGCAATAAAATCATTTGAAGGTAAAAAACTTACATTAATTGCAGGTGGTCGAGATAAAAATACAGATTTAACAGAATTTTGTAAAAACTACATAAATCCTTATGTTTCAACAGTAATTTTAATTGGAGAGGCAACTCAAAGATTTAAAGAAAATATGGAAACAAATGGTTTTAACAATATAATATTGGCAGGTTCATTAGAAGAAGCAATTGATATTTCATTAAATTTAGAAAATGAAATTGTACTTTTATCGCCAGCTTGCGCTAGTTACGATATGTTTAATAGCTATGAACACAGAGGAGAAGTGTTTAAAAATTATGTCCAATCCAAATTACAATAAACCATTATTGTCGCATTATGATACAACATTAACCTTTCTTGTCTTATTCTTGATAGTGATAGGTTTTTTGGCAATCTTCTCAGCTGGTGCACCAGAGTGTTTAAAGAAGGGATTACCATCTGTTTTTTATGTTGCAAGGCAATTTGTATGGTTCATTTTGGGTTGTGGTGCAATGTTCTACTTAAGTGGTAGAAACTACAAAATGCTGGATAAGTTTTCTATACATTTTGCTTGGTTTGTAATTCTTATGTTAATAGGTGTTGAGGTTGCTGGTGTAACTGTAAATGGTGCTACAAGATGGTTAGACATTGGACCAATTCGTTTTCAACCATCAGAAGCTGCAAAATTATCTGTAATTATGTTGTTAGCTAGTGCTTTTTCTAGAGATATAAATATCTTCAATGGCAAATTATGGAAGTATTTTATTCCAATTTTGGTAATGATTGGTTTAATTTTTAAACAACCAAATTTAAGTATGGTAATTATTCTTTTATCTTCCTCAATGTTTATGTACTTTGCGGCAGGTGGAAGTTTAAAAGTTATAGGAACGGCTCTTGGTTTTGGTGTTGCAGGGTTAAGTGTTGCAATACAATCTTTCCAAAAACAAAGAATTATGACTTGGCTAAACCCTGAAGCTGATCCGTATGGAGCTGGTTATAATATCATTCAATCTATGATGGCATTTGTTGCGGGTGGATTTTTTGGTGAAGGCTATGGTAGCTCAAGACAAAAATTGGGTTGGTTGCCAGAAAGTCATACTGACTTTATTTATGCTGTTTTTGGTGAAGAATTTGGTTTTATAGGCTGTGTTTTGATTATTGGTTTATTCCTTGCTTTCTTACAAAGAGGATTGTTGGTTTCAAATAGATGTGAAGATATTTTCGGTAAGCTTTTAGCAGCTGGTATAACTGTTTCTATTTGTTTACAAGCGTTTATTAATATTTCGGTAGCAAGTTCTATGTTGCCAGCAACGGGTGTTCCGCTTCCGTTTATAAGTTATGGTGGTACATCTTTATTTATAACAATGTGTATGATTGGTGTTTTGCTAAATATTTCAAAGAAAAGAATAAGAAGGTTCCCAAATGTCCAACAATAAAGTTTATTTTATATCTGGCGGTGGTACAGGTGGGCATATATATCCTGCCTTTACTGTAGTTGAAAAATTACTGAAAGAAGAAGATACCGAGAAAATATATTTTATTGGCAATCCTAATAATCTTGAGTTTGAAATAGCGAAGAATTATCCACAGGTTGAATTTTTACCAGTTGATGTTTCAGGTATGCCAAGAAAACTTAGTTTTGCACTTCTAAAATGGTGTATTCAACTGATTAAAGCACATGCAAAAGCTTGTTCTTATATAAAAAAATATAAACCTGATGCTATTTTTACAACTGGTGGGTATGTTTCTGCACCAATTGTTTTGGCTGCAATTTCTAAAAACAAACCATATATGATACACGATTGTGATTCTGTTCCTGGTTTGGTTTCTAAAATGGCTGCTCCAAAGGCTAAAGTTGTTTCAGTTGCTTTTGAAAATTCAAAAAAAGTACTGAAATCGAATAATATTATTTTTAATGGAAATCCGGTTAGAGAAGCTTTCTTTACTGTTTCAAAAGAAGAAGCTCGTGCCAAATTAAATATTATAGAAGATAAAACAGTAATTTTTGCAATGGGTGGTTCACAAGGTGCAAAAACAATAAATACTGCTATGGTGAGGTTGTTAAAAACTTTAGTTGAAGAGTTCAATGCTTTTGTTGTTATGCAAACAGGCAAGAAAAATATTGATGAAGTGACAATTGAACTTGAAGAAATTTATCCTGAGTTTAAAAATAATCCGAATATAATGGTAAGACCATATTTCGATGAAATGGTTTATCCATTAAAGGCTTCAGATGTTGTTATTGCAAGGGCTGGTTCTGTTAGTTTGACAGAAATACTGCAATGTAATTTGGCTTCAATTCTTGTTCCATATCCTTATGCGGCACAAGACCATCAACGTAAGAATGCTAAAGAAATGTGCGATAAAGGAGTTTCTTTATATTTAGAAGATGCTGAGTGTAGTGAAGAAAATCTTTTATTTAAAATAAAAGAAATTTTAGCTAAAGTTCAACCTATGAGTGAAAAAGCAAAAGAACTTGCAAAAACAAATCCAACAGAAGAAATAGTAAAACAATTAAAAAGTATTATTAAATGATTTACGAGCAAACAGTTGAACTCTTGCAATCGCAAGGAAAATTTTACATTAATCTTGGCTTAGAACGCATTGAAGCTGCGCTTGAAAAACTTGGCAATCCTCATAAAAATATGAAAGTAATTCATATTGCAGGAACAAATGGAAAAGGTAGTGTCGCTTCAACTTTAGCAAATATTTTAAAATGTTCTGGGTTTAAGGTTGGTTTATACACAAGTCCTCATTTAGTTGAATATACAGAAAGAATAAAAATAAATAATGTAGAAATTTCAAAAGAAGATTTTGCAAAGTATGTTTCTTGTGTGTGTGATATTGCTGATAATTTAACTGAATTCGAGATTTTAACGGCAAGTGCTTTTAAATATTTCTCGGATGAAAAAGTTGATTATATTGTGCTTGAAACAGGGCTAGGTGGTAGATATGATGCAACTAATGTATGCGAAAATACTTTAGCCATAATTACATCAATTTCTTTAGACCACACAGATAGACTTGGTGATTCTTATGAAAAAATAGCTTATGAAAAAGCTGGGATTATCAAAGAAAATTCAAAGGTCATAATAGCAACTTATAATAATGGTTTTGAAACAATCAAGCATGTCGCTCAAGAAAAAAACAGTAAGCTGATTTGCGTTGATTATGAAGTTAAAATGAAATATGAAAACGCTCAAAATTATGCCTTAATCAATTGTGAAAAATATGAATTTCCACTTTTTGGTTTATATCAAAAACAAAATTTAGCTTTGGTTTTAGAGGCTTGTAAGGTTTTAAATATTTCTTTCATTGCAATAAAAGAAGGTTTAAAAACTGCAAAATGGGTTGCAAGATTAGAGTATAAAAAAGATAAAAATATATTAATTGATGGTGCGCATAATCCTGATTCTGCTTTAGAACTTAGAAAGAGTCTTAATTTTTATTTTAAGGATGAAAAAAAGATATTTATATATTCAACGATAGATACAAAGGATTATAAAACAATTGCGGATGTTCTTTTTACAGAAGAAGATGAGATTTATTATTTAGAATTTAATCATAAAAACGCTGTAAGCTATGAACAATATGTAAAAGATGTTTCGCACCTAACTATAAAAAAGGTTGAAAATTTGGGTGAACTTTTGAAAAGAGATGAGCTAAAAATAATTACTGGTAGTTTGTATATGATAGGCGAAATATCGCAACAACTGTTGTATTAATATTAAGACTTTGCGATTCTTCGGCGAAGCCTCAGAAAGACTGGTAATATATTTAATAAAGAATTTTATATAAAAAAAGAGATGCTTATTGCATCTCTTTATTCTTTTATTGGAACTGAAATAACAAGTTTATTTCCGTCTTTTTCTTTTGTAACATTTGCAATATCTGCATTCTTTGGCAAGATGTAATCTTGTGAAAATTGAATATCTTGTTCATAACCGTCTTCAATATGTTTTGATGAACCGAATACTGTTATTTTTCTTTTATCAACATTATAGTTTATTTTATTTTCATCTCCGCCAAATGGCTTCAAACATATAATAATATTAAATTTATCATCATCATATTCTGTCTTTATTTTAACGTTGTCCATCATAAAAAACGGAATACCAAAATAAGGCTCTTTTATTTTGGGTAGGTGATGTTTTT
>CAZNLZ010000013.1:0-14457 GCA_964574225.1 uncultured Muribaculaceae bacterium
TTTTTTCATCTGTATATTCAACTTCTATATTATTAATAAATAAAGTTTTCTTATCGCTCATTTGTCTATCCTTTTTCTATTTTGTCACGATTGCCTTGAATGGACAGTTGCCTACACAAGCACCGCACTTAATACATTTTTCTTGATTGATTTTGTGAGGTTCTTTAACTGTTCCTTCAATTGCGCCCACAGGACAATTTCTTGCACATTTTGTACAACCTTTACATATATCTTCTTGAATTTCAAAAGATTTAAGTGCTGTACAAACTCCAGCAGGACATTTTTTGTCTTTAATATGAGCAATGTATTCATCTCTGAAATATTTCAATGTTGAAAGTACAGGGTTTGGAGCAGATTTTCCTAATCCGCATAATGAACCAGTTTTGATTACTTCACCAAGTTCTTCCAACATATCAATGTCTTCCATTTTTCCTTGACCCTTAACAATTCTTTCTAGAATTGCTAACATTTGTTTTGTGCCTTCACGGCAAGGAACACATTTTCCACAGCTTTCGTGTTGTGTAAAGTTCATAAAGAATCTTGCAACTTCAACGATACAAGTGTCTTCATTCATAACAACAAGACCACCAGAACCTACCATTGCGCCAACTTTGGTTAATTGGTCATAATCCATTGGCATATCTAAATGTTCTTCTGTTAAACAACCACCTGAAGGACCACCAATTTGAACAGCTTTGAATTTTTTGCCGTTTCTGATACCACCACCTAAATCAAATACAATTTCTCTAAGAGTTGTATCCATTGGAACTTCAATAAGGCCAGTATTGTTAACTTCACCTGTTAATGCAAAAGTTTTTGTGCCTTTTGAACCTTCTGTTCCCATTGCGCTGAACCATTCTGGACCATTTGTTATAATTAGTGGAACGTTTGCAAATGTTTCTACGTTGTTAAGAAGAGTTGGTCGCTTGAATAAACCGCATTCTGCCATGTGAATATTTTTTGGTCTTGGCATACCACGTTCACCTTCGATAGATGCGATTAATGCTGATGATTCACCACAAACAAATGCTCCAGCACCTTCTTTAATGTGTATATGGAAGCTAAAGTTGCTTCCCATTATGTTTTTACCAAGTAAGTTTCTTTTTTCTGCTTTATCAATAGCTAATCTTAAACGTTTAATAGCTAATGGATATTCAGCTCTAACGTATATGTAACCTTCATCAGCACCTACAGCAAAAGCTGCAATTGCCATACCTTCTAATAATTTATGTGGGTCTGCTTCCATTAAGCTTCTGTCCATAAATGCACCTGGATCACCTTCGTCACCATTACAGATAACATAAGATTTACCACCACGGTGTTTATACACGCTTCTCCATTTTCTGCCAGTAGCGAAACCACCGCCACCGCGACCTCTTAAGCCAGAATCTTCGATTGTTTTAATTACAGCTTCTTGGTCATTTTCTTCAATAACTTTTGCTAATGCTGAATATGCACCAACTGCAATTGCTTCATCTAAGCTTTCTGGGTCAATGTGACCACAGTTTTTCATTGTTGTTCTAGTTTGTTTCGCGTAAAAGTTGATGTTTTCACTCTTTTTTACACTTTCTTTTGTTGCTGGATCAACGTATAAAAGTCTTTCAACAATTGTGTTATTTTTTAGTGATTCGAAAATTTCTTCGACATCCTTAGGTTTAACTCTTACATATGTTATGTGTTTGTCTGGAATAACAACTAGAACACCTTCTTCGCAAAAACCAATACAGCCTGTTGGAATTGCAGTCATTTTGGCTTCTTTTGTTAATGAACTAACGTTAGCACCTAACTCTTTTAGTTTCGCAATAATTTCTAATGAACCATTAGCACTGCATCCTGTTGATGTACAAACGAGAATTCTTTCTCCTTGTTCTTTCATTGTTTCAAGAGCTTTTTCTTGCTCTTTTTTTATGTCGATATTTAATGTTACTTTTTCCATATTATTCATTCTCTTTCAATAAAGTATCAATAATAATTCTGATAGAATCTGCTGTCATTTGTGGGTAAACTTTGTCGTTAATAACAACGGCAGGAGCTAGTCCACATGCACCTAAACAACTAACTGTTTCAAAAGAAAAAAGACCGTTTTCTGTAGTCATTTTACCGTCTTTTAGTTGTAGTTTATCTTTAATTGCGTTTATAACTGGCATTGATCCTCTAACGTGGCAAGCTGTACCATCACACACTTTTATTTCATATTTGCCTTTTGGCTCTAATGAAAACTGTGCATAAAATGTTGCAACACCAAAAACAGTAGCAGGTGATAAATCTTCTATTTTGCTACCAATGTAAGTTAAAGCTTCTTCAGGTAAATATCTATATATTTCCTGTACCTTTTGTAAAATTGCGATTAAATAAGATTTTTTCGCACCATAACTTTGGATGATTTCATCCAGTTTCCCCGTATCTATTTGGGGTGCTGTTAGACTCATTCTACACTCCTATTCTAAAATCTACATTACTTCCTCTTATTCAATTATATCACCATTATTTTTATTGCTTGTTTTATATTTGTAAATTTTTGTTAATTTGAATTTGTTTACTCTAAAGTAATGATTTTTATCTGTCGAATTATTACATGTGTAGAAAGTGAAGGAAGTATATGTCTATAAATGGTGATAAAAACATAAATAATGTTTCCTTCTCTCAAGAACAACTTAAAACCTTTTTTGTTGAAAAGTTGGATCTTGAGGATTCTCTACTGTTTGAAAATATCAATATCGATAATGTTGATTTTCAAGAACTTTATGAAACAGTTACATCTAGTGGTATGATTTCTGATGCTCAATTACAAGCTTTAAATGAGCAACTTGCTAATTATTCAGAGGCTGAAACTGATGTTGAGTCTGATAAGTATTTAATTGAACAATTTGCTAATACCTTAGATGCTAATGGTGATGGTGTATTATCTTCTGATGAATTTGGTTCTTTATATCGCAAAGTTGATAATTCATCAAATATAGGTTCAAATTATAGTATTTCTTCATTAAAAGATGCATTATCTGAAATTGGCATAAAATTTGGTCAATTTAATTTTGAAAGTCTTGATTTTTTACAAGAACAATTGTCTAGTATTTCAAAATCAATTTCATCTTTAGATGGTTCGAGTGCATTACTCAGTGGTGATATGTTTGATGTTGATGAAATAAAAAATATTTCTCAAATGTTAACATCTCTTGGTGAAAATTTTGAAATGTCTCCTGATATGTTACTTCAATCATCAGGAAAATCTGTTGGTGATATTCAATCAGAGATACTTACAAAACAAACTCAGATTGATGCTATAAATCGTGATTCTAACGCTGCAATATTGTCTCAACAAGCTGTACTTGCTGATGCTATTGCCTCTGAGGAAGCAAATATTGAAATTTTTGCTGATGCAAAAGCGCAGTTTGAATCTCAATCTCAGTCTTTAGATATGGAAATTGCAAATCAATCTGATGAGATTGATAATCAAAAAGACACTATATCAGATAAAGAAGATTTAATTTCTAAAAATACTACTGCAATTGCTGATGCTGAATCAAGTATTGAAGAATTAGAATCTCAAAAGGATAAAACATTAAATCCTGCTGAAAAAATTGAGCTTGAAGAAAAAATAGCAGAACTTGAAGATACGATTATTCAATTAGAAGACGAAATTAAAACGGCTGAAAAAGATAAGGCCGATGCTGAAAAGGCGCTTGCTGCTGCTGAAAAAGCAAAATCAGATTTTGAAAGTCAAAAAATTGCTCTTGAGTCTGAATATAGTACGAATTATTCTGATGAAAAATTATCGTCAATTCTTGCCCCTGCTCAAAAAGTAAAAAATGAAGCACTTGCTACTATTGAAAACTTAAAAGCTGCGCAAGAAGCTGAAGTTGAATTGATTGAACTTGAAATTTCTTTATTACAAGTTCAGTTGGATGCAGTAGAAAAAGCTGAGATATTTAAAAATCAGTTAGGTAATAATGAATTCTTTGAATATAATGAAGAAGCTGGCAGAATGCTTGCAGAAAGTGCAACAGAAAATGTTGATGAAGAAACTGGTAATTTTGCACATGTTAATGCTTCATTAGAAAAAAATTATGGAAATTCTCTTGCAACTTTGGATACTGCTCTAGAAATTAAAGAAGCGTTGAGAGGTAATGTTCAAGGTTATGAAGATATTTCTCAGCATTTTAAAGAAGTTATAGTTTCAAAAGATGAACTTTCAAATCTACCAATGGGTGCAATTGTTGTTTGGGACAGTGGCGAAACTGTTAATGGTGATAGCGCAACTGCATCTCAAGACTTGAATAACAATGTCTTGATGTCATTGGGAGACGGTACTTCCCCTAAAATGGATGAAGAAGCCGAATATACCGTGTTCATCCCTGTATAGATATATCAGAGAGCCCGTTTATCGGGCTTTTCCTTTTTATTAATCTCAAAGATATTCTGATTTACTATATCTTTATTCTTATTCTTGGTATAAAATATTTTTATCAAGGAGACTAGTCGTTCATGAAAAAAATATTGTTATTTTTCATTTGTGTATTATTTCTTCAGAATATAACTTGTGCACAGACTGTATATGATGATAACTATGAAGAAAATCCAAATTATGTTCAAGGTACTAAATATTTGGAAAATTCTCAATATTCAAGTGCTATTAATGAGTTTAAAAAAGCGATTAGAGTTAATCCTTTAGACAAATCTTCTTTGGTTGGGTTGTCTAATTCTTATAATATGAGAGCAGAGTATTATAATAATACAGTTAAAGCTACTGATAATGCTATATCTGACTTAAAGTCTGCTATTTTCTTTTTAAAGTATTTCCCTGGTAATAATAATGATTTTTCTGTTGGGCAGTCTATTGCTGCTATGGAAAAAAATCTTTCGATACTTGAAAATGCTCAAAAACAAGGTTCGTCTGCAGAATCCAGACTTGAAAATGCTAAAAATTTAAGAGTAAAAGGTGAATTTGCAGCTTCTGCTTTTGATTATTATCAATTGCTTTCAAATCCTGCTTATGCTCCGCAAGCAAATGTTGCATTGGGTGATATTTATAAAATTTTTAATAGACCTGAAAGGGCAGTTTATTTCTATAAGAACGCTATTGCTGTTGAGCCTGATAATACAGAAACTCACTTAAAATTAGCTAGAACATATGAACAATTGAATGACTTTTCTTCTTCATTAAAAGAGTATAGTTATGCTTTAAATGCTTCATCTGAAAGTGAAGAAATCCTTATTTCTTTAGAAAGAATTTGGCAAAAAAAAGTTGATGAAAATCCTAAAGATGCTGAATCACACGCAAATTTGGGTGTTGTATTTCAAAAACAAAAAAGATACATGGAAGCTTTGAATGAGTACAGAAAAGCTGAAAATTTAAATCCAACTAATATTAATACAAAGATAAATATTGGTACTTTGTATCAGGAACAGAAAAAGTATAATGATGCAATTTCTGTTTATGATTCAATTCTTAATATACAACCACATAATTCAAGCGTACTTGTTTATAAGGCTGAGTGTTTCAAAGCGTTAAAAAGAGATAAGGACGCAATTGAACTATACAAAACAGCTTTGAATTTAGATCCTAAAAATTCATCAATTAAAGCTCAATTGTTTGAGTTGTTAAAAGTAACAATGCCTACTCAAGAAGTTTTAGATTTCTTGTATAAGAATGTTCAAAATAGTCCAATGAATGCTGATTCTTATTATGAGTTTGCTTATGAATTGCATAAAGCTAATAAAATTAATGATGCTATTGTTTATTATATTGAGACAATTAAACTTGATAAAAATAAAATTGATGCATATATTAATTTGTCTCAAGCTTATAGACAAAACAAAAATTATATTGATGCATATAGTGTAATACAAAAAGCAAAAGTTATTGCCCCAAATAATGAACTTGTAAATAAACAGTTAGAAATTTGTAAAAAAGAATATGCATCAAATGCTTATAGTATTGCGTCTAATGCATTTCAAAGTGGTGATTATGAAAAAGCAATAATTGAATATAAAAAGATTAATCCGCCAACAGCTGATTCATATATTGGAATTGCTGCTTCTTATCAATCATTAAAAGATAATACTCAAGCAATTGAATATTATAAAAAAGCAATGGAATTAGCTCCTAATAATGATGAATTGCCGTTTTATATTGCATCAATTTATGCAAACATAAATGATTTTGAAAATGCAAAACAGTATATTGAAATATCTTTAAGCAAAAATTCTTTTAATAAACAGTCTAAAGAGCTTTTGAAGTACATTAATGAAAAAGAAGCTGATTCTTTATTATCAAAGGCTGTTGCTATGTATGATGAGGCAAAATATGAAGAAGCTGTTGCTTTATTCACTCAAATTTTAGATGTAAATAGTTCAAATGCGACTGTGTATTATTATAGAGCAATGTCTTTTGATGCATTAAAAGATTATCAAAAAGCAATTTTAGATTATAAATCAACGCTAAAATATGCACCAGAAATGTATATTTCATATTATTCATTGGGTGTTGATTATGACGCACTTGGAGATTATCAATTAGCTAAACAAAATTATCAAAAATATGTTCAAAATACTTTTGAAGATAATGATTATAAAAAGTATGCCCAAAGCCGAATTGGTGAAATAAACTAATGCAAACAAAGTCTGAAAAAAAAGCTTTGAATATTGGCGGTGTTAAAATAAATAGTGTAGTTGCACTTTCGCCTTTAGCTGGAATTACTGATTTCGTTTTACGTCAGCTTATAAGAGAATATTCAAAAAACTGTTTGTTGATGACCGAGATGATTAGCTCAGAGGCGCTTGTTCAAAGAAGTGATGCATCAATTACTTATACAAATGAAAAAGAACCGCCTGTTTCTTTTCAAATTGAAGGTCATAAACCTGAACTTATGGCAAGAAGTGCAAAAATATTAGAAGATAAAGCTTCTATTATTGATATAAATATGGGTTGTCCAATAAATAAAATTGTAAAAGGTAATGATGGTTGTGCGTTAATGAAAAACCCAGAACTTGCTAGAGATATTGTAGTTGCTGTTAAAGAAGCTGTTAAAATACCCGTAACTTGTAAATTTCGTTTGGGTTGGGGGCAAGATACAAAAAACTTTGTTGAATTTGCTCAATTAATGCAATCTGCTGGTGCAAGTGCTGTTACTGTTCATGGTCGAACTCGTTCTCAGATGTATGCTGGTGTCGCAGATTGGGAAGAAATATCAAAACTTCGTGGTGAAATTGATATTCCTTATATGGCAAATGGTGATATCGTATGTCCTAAATCAGCATTAGATTGTCTTGAAAAATCAAAAGCTGACGGTATTGCAATTGGTCGTGCAGCAATGGGTGATTTATCTTTGCTCTATAGATGTGAAAAATATATTAATGAGGGTGAATATATCCCAGAACCTTCTTTAAAAGAAAAAATTGAAATGCTTCGTCGTCATCTCGATTTCCAAATCGCATTTAGAGGTGAAGATGTTGGAATTAAGTTCTTTAGAAAATTTTACCCTTCATATATTAGAAATATAAGAGGCGGTGCAGATTATCGTCATAGACTAGTTACAGAATTAAATTATGATACTATAATTTCTATATTAAATGAGATTTTAGAAAATGAAGGATGTATCTAAAAAATATTATGTTTATATGATATTGACTGTAAACAACAAGCTTTATTGTGGTTATACTGACGATGTTGAAAGAAGATATAAACTTCATGTTGAAGGAAAAGGAGCAAAGTTTACACGAGCAAATAAACCATTTAAGCTTGTTTATACTGCTGAATTTGATTCAAAACAAGAAGCACAAAAAGAAGAATATAGAATAAAACATCTTCCTAGGATAAAAAAGTTAGAGTTAATTAATATGCCAATTGATGATGTTCATTTATGTTAATCCGGAAGTAATACAGAACGCAGTGTTTTTCCCATACTTTTTTCCAAAGTATCTTTAAACAGTTTTATATCAACATTTTTCTGACTAACGTTTTCTATTGCATTAAGTTGCGCTTCACCAAGTGATAATCTTGCAAATTTTTGTGCATCTTGAGAATTTAGTTTTTCAACATAATTTGTGTAAGATGCAAGTGTTTGTCTTAAAACTTCATAACCTGCGTCTTTATAGCTTGGCAATCCTGTTTCCCAATCTGAAAATGGTGTAATAAGTCTTTTTCTAAAGTCTCTTGCAACTTCAGCTACTGTTTCTTTTTTCTCTAATATATCTTGTGTTGTTTCATACAAAATTCTCTTAGACTCTACTGGCTTGTAGGGTCTAATTCTTTGAAACATTACTTTTCCTGCTCGTATATTTGCCATTTTCTTACTTGGTTTTCTTATATACTTATATTAAAAATGCACTAGGTTAAAAATTGCTATTCAAATATGCTGAATTCACATCCACAATAATTTTGTCTGTAGAAATTCTCTTCTTTTGCTATTTGCATTGTTTTCAAGAATCCATTTTCCTTTTTAAAATCTATATCTAAAAAGGTTAGTTCATATTTATCTGCAACTTCTTGTGCTTTTTCAAATATTACCTTTGACTGTTTATGCGGACTAACAGTAAGAGTCGTTGTGAAGTATTGATATTCTAATTGAAAGGCTTTTAATGCTGTAAATAACATCCGATATTCAAAACACCTTGCGCATCTTTTTCCTCGCTCTGGTTCGTTTTCTAGTCCCATAATGCAGTGATACCAGCCAGTTGCGTCTTGTTTATCTATAATTAATTCAACATTTTTTTTCTTTGCATATTTTATTAATTCATTTAGTCTTTTATCAAATTCATCTGGTGGATAAATATTAGGGTTGAAAAAATAGAGAACGGGCTCGTAGCCCATTTCTCTTAATTTTTCTATTGGATAAGCGCTGCAAGTTGCACAGCAGGCATGTAATAATACTTTATCCATGAATTTCTTTTTCTTTTCCACCTTCATCAATAATAACTTGTTTTAATTCTGGATAAGAACCAACACCAATTTCTTTTCTCATTCCAATAAATAATGTTGGAGTTCCATTTATTTCTTTTGTGTCAGCTTCTGCAATTCCGTCTTGAATTTCTTTTGCAATTTCATCGCTGTGCGCATCTTCTTTTAACTTTTTAATATCAAAATTAATTAATCTTGCGCCTTCTAAAATTTCTTTTTCATCTTGCGGAGCTTCTAAAAATAGAAAATCTGCCATTTGCCAGTATTTGTTTTGTTTATTAGCAGCAAGTGCGTATTTCGCTTTTATGCAAGAATTTTCGTGTCCGTCGTGTTGCATATTGTGATTGCATTCTTTTTGCAGTGGCAGGATATGTTGTTCTACATTTACGTTTTCAAATTCATTAACAATTCTGTGTAAGTATAAGTTTGCATAGAAGCAACCAGGACAATTAAAATCGATATATTCGTGAACTGTTATTTGGGCATCTTTATTTCCCATTATTTTTCCGTGTGTATTTTTATCATATGTTTTAAATGTCTCTTCCCATAGTTTTTTCTTTATCATTTGTGGTGACATAATATTACTTACTGATGTGTATGTAACTATTGATATGCCTAATAAAACAATTAATGTAAACCAAAATGCATATCTTGGTACTTTAATTGCTTCCATAAAGTCATTAACTGAATTTTTTAATTCAAATAATGCTCCACTTCCCCAGTTTTTTGAAGTTAAGGCTATAAGTAAATCAACTAAATATGTCATAAAACAGAAAATACAAATAGAATTAATTTTAAGCACAGAAATTCCGCCTAAAATCATAGAAATAGTGAATGATAGTAACCCTACACAATAAATGTATGAGGTGGGATTTTTAAATACGTTTAAAAAGCCTAAACCCTTTACATTTTTAAGTTTATCAACATATGTCATAAATAAGAAGAATAAGTATAAACATACGCCCCATAGTGCTAGTGGTATTCCTAAAAATTGTGAATATGATGTTTTTGCAACGCTGTCACAATCCATACTTTCACTAATTGCACATATGCTTGGTGCTGCATCTACAACGAAGTTTGCATTATAAAATACTATGCAAAGTTCTATTGATAGTGCCAGCCCTATTAAGCTTAATAATGTTATTCCTATTCTTTTGCCTTTATTCATTTTTACTCCTATTGAAATTGTTTTATTATGTCTTTAATTGTAACATCATTACCGCTAATTTGTTTAGCTTTTTCAATGACTTCTTCATATCTTTCTTCGTAAGTTGGTCTTTCTGTTTTATAGAATACTCCAGTATATAGTCCTTCTGGTGCAAATGCGTATTTCATAGCATTTGCTCTATCTTCTGTGTCGTGATTATCTGGTAGTTCACGTACTAATTCTTTTATCTTCTCAAAAGAAGATACTTTGTTATATTGAACACAAGGTGAAACGATATGGATAAATGAGAAACCTTTATGCTCTAATCCGCCCAAAATCAGTTTTTCAAGTTGTTTTACATCTCCACTATGTCCACGTGCAACATAAGATGCATTAAATGATAAAGCCATTAAAACAGGGTTTAATCTATCTGCAGTCCAAGCATATGGATTACATTTTGTTGTTGTGCCAGTCCTTGATGTTGGTGAACATTGACCTTTTGTTAATGCGTATATTTCGTTATCCATCATTATGTATGTTATATTTGGATTTTTTCTTCCTGCGTGAATAAAGTGGTTGCCGCCAATGCTTAAACCATCACCATCTCCTCCAACTACAATTACGTTAGTTTCTGGACGTGCTTCTTTAAGCCCAATTGCAACAGGAAGTGCTCTTCCGTGAATTGTGTGAAATCCATATGTTGACATAAAGAATGGAAATCTGCTTGAACAACCAATACCTGATACAATTGCTGTATCATTTGTTTGTAAATTTAATGTTGCCATTGCTTTCCTTAATGCCATAATTACAGCGTGATTTCCACATCCAGGGCACCAAGATGGTTTGACTCTTCCTTTGTAATCGTTTGCTTCCATTTGTTTCATAAAAACCCCTTTTAAAAGTGAGTGTGTTTATTAGTTGAAAGATTTTCTTTCTCTTGTTGAAGTTTTGCTACTTTTTCTATTTCGTCTAGAATTTCTTCTGATTTAAATGGTGTTCCATCATATTTCAGGAATTCTAGAACTTCTGTTCCTCTATTTATGTGTGTGCATCTTTCAACAATTGTTGATTTGAATTGCGCGTTGTAGTTTGCTTCTACAACAATTACAATGTCTTTATTTTTAATGAAATCTTTAATCCATTCGGTTGGGAATGGGTATAAAGTTCTTGGATAAAGTGCTTGTACTTTTATTCCTTTTTTTGCGGCTTTATCTATTGCCTCAAAAACTGGTCCTGATGTTGAACCCCAACTTATAATACCGATTGACGCATCTTCATCACCATATGTTTTTGCTTTTGAAAATTGAGTTGTTGCTGTTTCAAGCTTTCTAAAACGTTTTTCTGTCATCATTTTATGAACATCAGGTGCAGGTGTTGGTGCATTTCCTTCTGTATGTTCTAAACCAGTAATAACGTGTTCTCCGTATTTATCGCCTACGCTTGTTATCGGGGAAATACCTGTTTTTGTATTTTCATATCGGTTATAAACGCTCTCTTCGTTTAAGTCTGGTTTTTCTCTATTTGTTATTTTTAAATTATCAAAATCAATTAAATCTACGCATTCCCTTTTTGGTCCAAGAGATGCGTCAGATAATATGATTACTGGCATTTGATATTGTTCTGCAAAATTGAATGCATTGATTGTTTGATAAAAACAATCTGCTACGTTCATTGGTGCAAGAACAATTTTTGGACAATCTCCGTGCGTGCCATATAGTGCTGCAAATAAATCACTTTGCTCTGTTTTTGTTGGTGCGCCTGTACTTGGTCCACATCTTTGAACATCAGCTATTACGACTGGTAATTCAGCCATTGAAGCTAAGCCTATGGCTTCTTGCATTAAAGAAAATCCAGGGCCTGATGTTGCTGTCATTGATTTTACTCCGCCAAATGAAGCACCTAATGCATAGTTAATTGCAGCTATTTCATCTTCACATTGAATCATTTTTCCACCAAATTTTGGCAATTCTTTTGCCATCCACTCCATAATTTCTGTTGCTGGAGTTATTGGATAGCCAGAGAAAAATCTGCAACCAGCAGCTAAGGCTCCCAGCCCTATTGCTTCGTTACCTGACATTATTAATTTTGAACCAGTTGAAACTATTTCAATTTCGTCAAACTTATCTTTTCTTTTTAGTTGTTCCTCAGAATATTTAAATCCGTCTTTTAATGCATTTTTATTTGCATCTATTATTTCTTTTGCTTTTGCTTTGTATCTTAATTCAATATCGCTTAAAATTTGTTCTTCTAAATGAAGGTTTTTTAATAATCCAACAACTATACCGAGTGCAGACATATTTCTTCCTCGTTCTCCACCTAGTTGTTTTAGTGGTATTGCATATATTGATATGTCATTTCTTGTTTCTTTTAATTTTGTCACTAAGTCAGAGTCATATATTAACACTCCACCTTCAGACATTGTTTTTAAACCTTCATATATTGTGTCTTCATCAAGACAAACTAATATGTCTGTATCTCCTGTTGCTGTTAGGGCTTGATGTTCACTTATTCTTAGTGTGTAATAGCATTTGCCATCACCTCTAATTTCAGAAGGAAAAGCCCTATATGTTGTAACATAATAGCCTTTTCTTGCCGTTGCATATGAGAGAATATCTCCTGCACTAATAATACCTTGACCAGATGTACCAGAAATTTTAATTCTTAAGTCCTTCATATAAGAAAAACCCTCCTATATGAAATTTTATACCTTTTTCTTCTGTATGAATAATTGTTAATTCTTTGTAATAGATTTTTTGTTTTGTATTAGTTTAAGCACTTCCCAAGTTTGCCTATGTGCGTCTGGTCCTCTGTTCCCATCATCGTAAGGTTTATTTGCAACTGGAATTTTTTCTTCTATTTTGTTACTTGCAATCAAATAATTATTTTTTATTTCAATATTTGTGAAAATTTTTCTTAGTTTGTCAACATACTTTTCTTCGTTTTTTATAATAAGAATTTCTTTTGTAAAAATAGCTAATTGCTCGATTATACTTTCATTTATTTCTGAATCTAAATATATAACCGCATCAGAATAAAAGCGTTCTTGTGCATACGAATCGTATAATGCACGGTATTTTAAATTTTCATTAATTTCTTTTTCATTAACTAGTGGATATAAAACCGCTGGAACAATATCGTTTCTTTCAGTTGCAACAACATAGTTATAATATGAGTCACAAATGTCATAATCATCTATATATACAAGTTTTTCTGCTTTTATTCCATATAATTTACTATCTATTGCCCATTTCGCAGAAACTTCTCCAATACAAAAAACAGATGAAATATTATTCTGTTCAATTAAATTATTTATAGAAGTAAAATCATCATTATTTTCATATTTATAATAATGTTTTTTATGATTTTTGCTGTATTTTCTAAATAAGTTTTTTATGTATTTATATACTAATTTATATTGTTTTGTTTTGAATAAAATATTACATATTGTTTGATTTATAAATAAATATAGCCAACGATGAAATGGAATTATGTGCAGAATATCTTCTATTCTGTATCTAGTTAAATAATATTGGCCTATTTCTTTTCTTGATATTAGTCGTAAAATTTCATAATTGCTAAAAATGATTTTAAAAAATCCGCGGATTTCTGTAATAACTTTATTGGGCATTAGTTGAAAAGAGTCAAAGTCATACAAAAACCAATTTCCTTTATGGAAGGTGAAATTGTGTGGCAGTAAATCATATGCATAGACCCCTTCATTCACTAAATCTAATGCCATTTCTAATGCCTTTAGATTAACATCATAGACCATTGATTCAGTGTATTCTCCAGAATGAATTATGTATTTTAATATTTCGTGTTCAACGAGCTTTTCTTCTTTTGAGTGTATTTTTGTATTGATTATAGTTGAGCCTATATAACCTTTTTTTTCAAGAATTTTTATTAAATTTTCGATAGCCGAAATATCTTCAACTGTGCGTAGAAGTTTTCCATTTTTAATTTCAAGTGTCTTAGAAAGTACTTTATCTTTGACTGTCACTATTATATTTCTCTTAATGCTTGTGCTAAACGCTCGATACCTGTTTTGATTGTTTGCTCATCAGCATTTGTATAGTTTAGTCTTAGCGTATTTACTTTATCCGGATTTACATAGAATGGATGTCCTGGAACAAATGCAACATTTTTTGCAATTGCTTTATCAAACAATGTAAGTACGTCTTTGCCTTCTTCAAGTGTTACCCAAGTAAACATACCGCCTTTTGGATATGTGAATTTTACATTTTTAGGGAAAAATTCTTCCATTGCTTGAATCATTGCAGTTGCTTGAGTTTTATATAGTTTTTTAATTTTTTCGATGTGTTTATCTAAGTCATTATTTTGCAAATAATCAGAAATTAGGTATTGTCCAAAAATATTAGAATGTAAGTCTGAAGCTTGTTTTGCTGTTTCTAAC
>CAZNLZ010000014.1:0-13566 GCA_964574225.1 uncultured Muribaculaceae bacterium
GCCACAAAATTGGTTTGAATTATGTTTCTTGCTCACCATTTAGAATTCCACAAGCTAAGTTGGCAGCTGCTCAAGCAGTTATCGAATCTAAATAGTTTCGTAAGACATAAATTTAAAGAGGAGTGATTTTCACTCCTCTTTTTTATTTTAAAAATTCGTAGATTAATATAAATTTCTTCTGTTTGGATATTTGATTTTTTAAAAAGCGTCATTAAATTAATAATATGAAAAAGATAATATTAAGTTTATTGTGTGTAGTGTGTATATGTGTGCTCCCTTGCTTTTCAAAAGTAATTGTGGGAAATGTTTCTGTTACAGATAAAGTTCCAATGGAATTCTATGGAAATTGGAAAGTTGTTTCTGTTTGCACAAAATCAACAAATACTGAGTATTTTGATTCAACAAGTGTTGATATTTGGCGATTATCCAGAAATGGAGATACTATAATTTTGGAAAACCCAATGTCTGGAGCAAGGGCAGAGGTTGAAGTTAGTGATGTAAAAGGAACTACTGTTAAGTTTGAAAAAAGAAGCTATTATCCAGATGAAGAGAGTCTTGAAACTCCTATTTTAACTTTACAAGGTGACAATTTTGTAGGAGTTGATAAAATAAGTATAAAGACATTCAAAGATGGGAAACTTATAAAGGAAGATTACGTCGAATACAAAGTAAAGGGCACAAAAATATCAGGAATTGGGCTTGATAGCATTTTCGGAAGGTAATCAATAAGGGTGAGGGAATATGAAACAAGAATTATTTTTTGATGTAATTATTTTAGGTTCAGGGCCAGCTGGTTTTTCGGCTGCAATATATGCTGCAAGAGGTAATGTAAAAACTGCAATATTAGATATTAGTATGTTTGGTGGACAACCTTCTAACTATTTGGAACTTGAAAATTATCCAGGTTTTTCATTAATTGGTGGTTTTGAATTAATGGAAAAATTTGAAGAGCATGCGGATAAATTCGGTGTTGAAAAATTCCCAATGGTAGAAATTCAAAGTGTTAAATTGACTTCTGAAATAAAAGAAATTGAAACATTAGATGCGATTTTTAAAACTAAAACAGTTATTATTGCTACTGGAGCGCAGGCTAAAAAACTTGGAATTCCTGGTGAAGAAGAATTCAAAGGTAGAGGTGTAAGTTATTGCGCAATTTGTGATGGTGCATTTTATAAAGATAAGGTTGTTGCTGTTGTTGGTGGTGGAAATGCGGCACTTGAAGAAGCTATGTATTTGACAAAATTTGCTCAAAAAGTATATGTGGTTCATAGACGTGATGAATTTAGAGCGGATAAAATTGTTTGTGAAAGAGCTATGCAAAATGAGAAATTAGAATTTGTTTTAAGTCATTCTCCACTTGAAGTTCAAGGAACAAATACTGTTGAGAAACTTATTTTGAAAGATTTAAAAACAGCTGAAACGAAAGCATTAGAAGTTAATGGGGTATTCCCATATATTGGTTTTAGTCCAAATGTAGATGATTTTAATGGACAATTAAATCAAAATGCACAAGGTTTTATTGAAACTGATGTTAATATGCAAACTTCACTTAAAGGCGTATATGCTGCTGGTGATGTGAGAAATACTCCATTAAGACAAGTTATTACGGCTGCTTCTGATGGTGCTATTGCAGCTTGTAATGCTGTTAAATATATTGAAGAATTCTCTAGACAGGCAGAAATATCAACTAATTAGATGTATTGTAACATCCTCTAGAAAAGTATAATTTTTTTGGAGGAAGTGAAGATGATAATAACAACTATTGAAACTGTACCTGGAATGAAGATTCGTTCACATTGCGGATTGGTTTCAGGTAGTACTGTAAGGTCTAAAAACGCGATTAAAGACCTTGGTGCTGGTTTGAAAAATATTGTTGGTGGTGAATTAAAAAGTTATACAGAGCTTTTAACAGAAGCAAGAGAAGAAGCTATTGCCAGAATGGTTGAACAAGCTAAAAGATTAAAAGCGAATGCTATCATCAATGTTAGACTTGCAACAGCTTCAGTTACTACAGGTGCTGCTGAAGTGTATGCATATGGTACTGCGGTAGAATTAGTAAGACCTGAAGGACCTCAATAATGTTTGATCTTTTATTTCTGTGTTTTACTCTTTTGCTAACCTACTGTATCGGTAGAAATATTGAGAAAAAACATTTTAAGAGTATTCAGCAAAGAGAAATAGCACTTATAAAAAAGCCAATAATAAATTTTGGTGCAAAAAAATGGAGACCAAAACGTCCAATTAAAAAAATGGAAATGGTTTCTGGGGAAGTTGTTATAAGCGGCGATTATTTTAAAAATTTTGTTGCTGGAATTAAAAACTTTTTTGGTGGTAGATTAACTCCTTTTGAATCTATTATGGATAGAGCAAGAAGAGAAGCTATATTAAGAATGAGAGAAAAAGCAAGGAACGCACATATAATTGTTAATACAAGAATTGAAGCGATTATGGTTAATGATACTTTTAATCCAAATGCAATTCCACAGTGTGCAGTAATTGCTTATGGGACAGCTGTAACTTATGAAAAACCATCAAAATAATTATGAAGCTCAATTAGAATTAATTAATGGTGAAAATATAAATGTTGGTTCAGCTGATGATGGCAAAGATTTTTTAATCCTTATTGGGTGGGTTTTTGCATTAATTATTGTTGTGATTTTTTTCTTTAATTCAATTGCCGGCTATGTTATAGATTGCATATCTCTTGATACTCAGACAAAAATTGAAAAAATATTTGATTCTACTACTTTTGGTAAAAATATTAGCGATAAAAAATATAATATGCAATTGAATAAAATAAATTATATTAAGAAGCGAATATTAAAACTTGATAGCAGATTACAAAACAAGGATTTGCCTGCGCATATAATTATAGACAAAGAAATAAATGCGATGATGTATCCGAATGGAAGTGTTGCTGTTACAACAGGGTTATTAGGACTTAATCCGACAGATGAAGAACTTACTTTTGTATTGGCGCATGAAATTGGACATTATTCAAATAAAGACCATTTAAAATCGATAAGTAAACAAATTTTTATTGTTTCTTTAGCTATTATGTTAGGACAAGATGTTCAAGTTGAAAAAATTGTAAGTGGAATAGCAGAAGTAGAGTTTTTATCTCATTCAAGACAACAAGAAAGAGCTGCGGATTTATACGCAAGTAAGGCCTTAATTAAATTATATGGAAGTAATGATGCGGCAATTAGTTTCATGAAAAAATTAGAGAAAGAAAGAAAGAATAAAGAGTTTTTGACTTATTTTTCAACACATCCATCAACAGAAGAAAGAATAAAGTTATTAGAATCACATAAATAATAAATTGTGATATTATACAGATATGAAGAAAATTTTAATTATTAGAGCTGGCGCAATTGGAGATGTTGTTCATACAACAAATCTTTTTCGTTCAATAAAACAAGCTTATCCAGATGTAAAAGTTCATTATTTAACAAGTGAGCTGATTAAGCCTTTATTGATTGAAGACCCTGATGTTGAAAAGGTTCATACAATAAACCCAAAGTTTAAATTGTTTTCTTCATATACAAAAGAGTTAGCTAAAACCTTAAAAGAAGAAAAATATGATTTAGTTATCAATCTTCAACCTTCTTTTAAAATAAAAGGTTTAATATTTTTGGCTGGTATTAAGAAACAATATGTTTACAAAAAAAGCTTTAAAATGCACGCTGTAACAAACTTTTGGCACACAGGCGTAAAGGCTTTCCCTGAAATGGTAGAACCAAAAGAATTAAAGTTGTATTTGCCAAAAGCTAATATTGAAAATGCGAAAAATCTAACAAAAGAATTGAAAAGACCTTTAGTAATTATCAATGCAGGTGGTATTTTATCAAAAAGACAAGGTAGAACTTATCCTGTTGATAAGTGGGTTGAATTAGGAAATAAAATTCAAGAAAAATATAATGGAACAGTTATTTTAAATGGAGCAAAAGAAGATAAAGAAATTCTTGCACCACTTAATGAAATAACAAATGTTATTAACTATATTGGTGAATTATCTTTAATTGATTCTTGTGCCGTTATAGGTGAGGCTGATGTGATGTTGTCAGGTGATTCTGGTCCATTACATATAGCAACGGCTCTAGGTGTAAATTCTATTGGTTTATATGGTTCTATGCCGGCTAATAGAACAGGTTGTTTTTCTTCAGGAGTTAATGTTGTATCTAAAAAAACTTGCGTTCCTTGTAATAGAAGAAAATGCAAGTTTTTAAAGAAAACTAAGAATCTTTATGCTCCTTGTATGGAAGAAATTTCAATAGATGACATTATGAGTGTTATTGCTCAATTTCTTTAATTGGTTTGCAAGGGTTTCCAACTGCTAAATAATTTGCTGGAATATCTTTAACAACTACGCTTCCTGCGCCAATTACAGCATTATCGCCAATTGTTATACCGGGTAGAACAACAACATTTCCGCCCAACCATACATTGTTTCCAACTTTAATTGGTTTTGCTTTTTCTATAAAAGTATTTCTTGTTTTTGCGTCCATTGGATGAATAGGTGTATAGAATGCGCAATTTGGACCGATAAGAACGTTATCTCCAAATATTACTTTTGCGCAGTCTAGAATTACACAATTGTGATTGATATAAAAGTTTTCACCCACTTCAATATTGTACCCATAATCACAGAAGAAGTTTGGTTCGACCCAGATTTTTTCACCTGTTTTTCCAAATAATTCTTTAATTATTTCATCACGTTCTTCTTCGGCATATGGTGGGGTTTGGTTATATTTAAAACATAAATTTTTTGCATTTTCGCGGTCTTTGCAAAGCTGTTCATCTTCTAATGGTTTATAGTATTCTCCATTAATCATTTTTTCTTTTTCGTTCATATAACCTCACAAATATTCGATAGACCTAAAACTATAATACAAGTTTTGTTGTTTATTATCAAATCAGTTTAATTTCTTTGTTTGCGCTAAACTATTAATATACTAGGTATTTAGGGAAATTTGTATGAAAAAAATAATTATAGCTTTGATGATGTTTTGTTTCTCAAATGTATGTTTTGCACATAGCGACAGTAATTTATCTGCAAAAGAAGCATTAGAAAAACTAAAAGAGGGTAATAAACGATTTGTTGAATTAAAACAAAAACATCCGGATGAAGATAAAAAACGTAGAGAAGAAATGATGAAAGGACAACATCCTTTTGTTGTTATTCTTTCTTGTTCTGATTCAAGAGTTCCTCCAGAATTAATTTTTGATCAAGGTTTGGGGGATATTTTTGAAATTAGAAATGCTGGAAATGTTCTTGATGACCATGTTATTGGCAGTATTGAGTATGCAGTTATGCATTGCGGTGTAAAACTTATAGTTATAATGGGACACCAAGATTGTGGTGCAATTGCTGCGACATTGTCTGGTGTTTCTGAAACAAAATATATAAAATCATTGGAAGATTCCATTCAACCTGCTGTTGAGGACTGTAAAGAACATGGTCTTGAAGTTAATTCAGATAACGTTGTAAAAGCTCATGTTCGTCAGGATATTGAAGAATTAATGAATCAAGATGTAGAACTTGTAAAATATATGAAAAAACACAAGGTAAAAATAGTTCCAGCATATTATCATTTAGATAGTGGCGTGGTCGATTTTTACAAAAATTAACATGAAATATTAAAAAAGGCACTTTTTTGTTTCACAGTTCTTATATAGACAAGGTAATAATTAGGAAAGTACTATGAAAATCTCGTTTAATCCAGCGGTAGGTTATACACAAGCTAGTAAAATTAATAACAATGCAAAGGTAGCAACAAATCCAACTGTAAATAATAAAGAAATTCAAAAGAATTCAATGGCAGAACTATTGGGTAGATGCCAAACAGTTTCTTTTGGCGCTGTAAACAGAATGCAAGGTAAAAACTTGATTCACGAGTGTAAAGACGGGTTTTTCGGTGGAAAAGAAATTATTAATTACAATAAAGAAACTGGTAGTTTAAAACACGAAGTACTAGATAAATATGGTTATTTAGTAAGAAGTAGCGAATACTATCCTCATAAAGGTACTGAAATTGTTACTGAAATTGATGATGATGGAAATCAAACAACAACAACTGTAACTCCTGATTATAAAGAAGTAATTACAGTTGATGCTGATAAACGTCAAACATATAAAGATTATGAAGAATATGCAACTGGCCGTCATCAAAATATAGATACTGATTATGGCAGAAATAGAACAGTTGTAAGAGAAAAAGCTGGTTTCCACTATCCTGAAAAAATAACTGTAGTTGATTTAAGAACAAATCAAGCTGTTACTCGTGGACCATTGGTTTATGATACAAGCTTTAATGAAAATAAAGGTCTTGAAGAAACAATCAATATTATTACTGGTCAAATAGTTAAAACAAGACAAGAAAACTCTAGAGGTCAATTACTTCGCGAAGTTGAATACTTTGACGGTGCTCCAGGTGTGATTAAACGTGAAGTTAATTTTGATGCTTCAAAAGCTAAATATACAGAAGCTATATACTCTAATGAAAGACCTCACAACTTAGAAAAATTAACTATTAAATCTAAAAATGGTAAAGAAGAACAAATTATTGAATATGCTGCTGATGGAAAAACTATAACAAGCAATATTCTATATAGACCAAATTCAGAAGTTCATTATAATACAAGAACTGGTTTGATTGATTATGAAAGAACTTTCACATCTAAAACATATTCAGATACAATTTATAATGAAAATCCAAATGTTCCTTCTTATACAGAAGAATTTTCAAGAAGATCAAATGCAAAACTTTCTGAAACATATTATTTTGAAGACGGTAAAACAGTTTCTCAATATAGAGAATATGCTAATGACGGTTCTAGTAAAGTAACAAAATATACAGCAAACAGAAGAATTTCAGAAATTAGATTTGTTAACTCAGATAATAAAGTAACACAAATTGATGAATATGATGTTGATTCACGTTTAATTCGTACATCAACAAAATTTGAACCAAATGGTTATAAACATGTTACTGAATTTGACGCATATGGCTTGAAATACAGAGTATGTGTATATGATGAAAATAGAAAAGAACGCGATAGAATTACATATGCAGAAGATGGAAAAACAAAAACAGAACGTATAATTTTCCACGAAGATAATTCATATACAAAAATAACATATGATGAAAATGGCTATGAAGCTACAAGGGATGAATTTGATGAATTCAACCGCAGAAAAAATACAGGCAATAATGGTCAAGGTCATCAATACCGTTATCAAAGAAGACAACAAAATTCAGGTTATCAAGGATATTCTTCAGGCACTACTAATGACTGGTGGAATGATTATTTTAGAACTCAAGGCACTCAATCTTCTTCTCAACAAACAAGAGTTGAATCTGATGAAGCCTTTATTAAAAGAGTTAGTTCGGCTGTAGGAAATTCTTATACTGATAAAAGTAATCATGTTGTTGATTTATTCAAGAAATCAGATTTAAGCGATTCTGACTGGGAAAGACTTGCAAAACTTGTTGGCGCAAGTGATGTAAAAAGCGTGAGAGATATGGATAAACCGACATATAGAAAATTGGCGATGAAATTCCATCCAGATGTAAACCATGAAAAAAATGCAGAAAAACTTTATAAAATTATAAATGGAATATTTAAAATACAATAAAAAAAAAGAGGCTAATGCCTCTTTTTTATTGATTAGATGAAGTTGATAAAGCATTTAAAAGATTATACGAATTTTGCCATCCATTATATTGATTTTTGTTTTTGTATTTTTCCATTTTTGCCAATCTTTTTTCTTTTAGTTTTGCTTGCTCTTTGTTGAACTTATTTATCTTTGATTGGCTAGCATTTCTTTTTTCAATGATTGGAGTTGCGTAATTCATAAATTGTTTATAAGAATCAGATGTATAATTTAATTTTGCTTTTGCTGGATATGTATATGTTATGTAGTTATAAATATACATTGTTCTTTTATCACCAGATGGGTGAGTTTGGATAATATCAATATATTTTCCGCTTATTTTATAAAGAACAGATACCATAGCAAGTGGGTTGTATCCTGCTTTTGTCATTAAATCAACACCAGTTATGTCGGCTTCATATTCATCTGTTCTAGACATTTTTTTTAGTGATAAATCGTGTGCGATTGCAAGTCCTGTTTTATATTTATCTTCAATATTTGCATTTGAAATCATATGAGAGGTAACAGATGCTATTATGCTTTGTTTTGCTACGTGGTTGTTTAGAATGTGTCCCATTTCGTGTGCAATAACGCCAGCTAGTTCTGCGTCATCTTCAACAAATTTTAAAAGCCCAGTGTAAACACATATTTCGTTTTCTCCGCTTGCAAATGCATTTATTTCATCAGTTTCAACAACTGTAAAATTCACTTGTGTTGGAAGAGAATTTTTTGTTAATAGTGCTTTCCCTATTTTTTCAACTCTTGCAAGCCCTGTTTGTGTTGTCCATTCTGTTTCTTCAGCGGATAATACAGGTAGTGCAAATAGCAAAAATGCCATTAATAGTCCATATAACTTTTTCATTTAAAACTCCAAACTAAATAACCTTATTACTTAATATATTTTAATAACAGTAAAAAAACAAAGCAAAAAAAAATATTTTTAACAATTAATTACAGTACGAAGCGATAGAGAGAAGGAAAGCATGAGAATAGGAAATAATTTTCAACAAAATTTTTGTGGAACAGCAAGACTTGGCGCGACTCCAGAACAAGCAAAAAAGATGACAAAGCAAATGGCTAATACAGAGTATGAAATAGCTGTTTTAAGCACTATTGGTAAAACAATGAAAGCGCTTTCAAATCCACAAGTTAAGGGCGACTTCTTTCTAACTTACGAAAAAGATAATACAGTTAGCCTGTATAGCCGTGACTCCTTTGCAAAGCCAATTTCAAGCTATACTTTTACTAGTAACGATTCAGATGTTGTGAAAACCGCTGTTGAAACATTATGCAAAGTTGCAACATCAAATTATGGCAAATAAAAATTAAAGCTCAACTGATAAAGCTTTTGCTTGTTCTTTAATGTGCTTATTTTTGCTGTCTAGCTCGTATGCCAAAGTAATGTATTTACGTGCTTTTTTCAAACACATTGGTTTGTGCGATTTTTTGTATTTGTATTCTTCAATATAAGATAAATACAAGTAAGCAATAGCGTCATCTAGCTTTGCAAGCTCTTTGAAATATTCTGTTGCTTGTTTAAAATCTTTGTTTAGGTATGCTTTATATCCAACTCTTCTATATATTTCTTCTGTTGTTTCTGGTCTGTAGTAGTAATCACTATCCTTTTGTTCGCCTTTTCTGATAACAATAGATTTTCTGTCAGAAGATTTTTCGCATTTTAAAACATCAGTATGGATAAGATTATATTTTCCTTGTTTTGACCATTCTTCATCCATAAAATATAGTTTGTTTTGTTCAAAGTTTTTAAGTCTTTTTTCACCATTTGGATGTGTTGACGCGCCATCAACTTTATAGTCAAAAGTGTTCATTACACTGAGGACTTCTTGTGCTTTATCTAAATCATATTGTGCACGAATTAAATATTTTGCGCTTTCAATATCTGCTGTATATTCTGCGTTTTTTGAATTGATTAAAAATTTTCTTCTGTAGGTTGTATATGGTCCAGAAGCACCTGCTGCTTTTGCCTCTAACATTTTGTTATAAATTTCAGAAAGTCTTTCTGTGTGTCCAAGCATTGAATGTGCCATTTCATGAGCAACAACTAGTGCAAGGGCGTCTTCATTGCCTTTAAAAGTGTCAATTAAACCTGTGTTTAGGGTTAAACAGTTGAGGTATGCTACATTTGCATTAAACTCTTTTTTTGTATCTATTACAATTCGCCAATTAATATAGTCTAATTTGTTCGCTCTTATAAGTTTTTCGGTAACTTTATAAACAGCATAAAAATCTTCATGATAGGCTTGCGAGTTGTAATTATCAACTTTTCTGCTTTTTAAGTAGTTTTTAACTTTTTCGTATTCTATATTATCTTTAGTTACTTTAGCACTATATTGTGCCAAGTCTTTTTCAATATAACCGTCAAGTTTAATTATTTTAGGGTCTTTTAGTTCGATTTTGTCTTCATTTTTATTTTTAACTGAATAATCTGCGAAATATTGTTCTGTTGCACCGTATTTTTGGGCGTGTTTCATTTCTTTTACGTGTAATTTAACGTAATCTCTTGCTTGTGCAATTGGTGTAAAAATCAAACAAAAAACAATAAAATATAGTAATTTCTTCATATTAATACCCAGCTTTTTTCCTATCATATCAAAAATTTAATACTTGTGGAAGAAATGAAAAGTTAGTTTTCCCAATGTTTGCGTATTCTTGAAAACAAAGAGGCAACATGCTAGAATTGTTCGATAATTTCTATATAAGAGGGGAAATAGAAAATGAGTGGCATTTTCGGATTTAAAAATTTAGACTTTGAAATTGATAAAATAAGAGAAGAGCTGCTTCATAATAATCCCAATGATTTTAATTATATAGAGCAAGATAATATTGTTTTTTGTTAGTGCAGAATAAAAATAAATAATAAAAATACTTCTATTTCTGAATTGGTTTTTAACGGCAATTTGCTTACTTTTAATGGGGAAATTTATAATTACAAAATTTTAAGATATTGGGATAGAATGCTTGTTGATAATTCGATTGAGTTAAGAACACCGTTTTTGGATTATCGAGTTTTAGAATTTTTACTTAAATTGCCTATCGAATATAAGATAAACAAGATTGGTAGTAAGGCTATTTTGCGTGAAATTTTAAAAAAATATAAAATAGATTTTGTTTATAAGAATAAAATCAAACGCGGATTTACTACTTCGGAAGAACAAGTTAGCAAAGAACAAAGAGACTTTTTTCTGCAATACTATGACAAAAACAAGTTTAATTTAGATGTTGCTAATATTGATAACAACGTATATAAAGCTTGTTGCGTAGGCTTTTTAGAAGATTATTATAATAACAAATAATAATTTTATCTTTGATATGAAAGAAAAGGTTTAAGCTACGAAGCCATAATTTTCAAAGATTTTTCTTATTTCTTCATCTTCAATAGCAGACAATCCACTTTCTTTGACTTGTCTTAAAACTTCGTTTGCTTGTCTGAAGCCTTCTTTAAGTTCTTCGGTTCCGCTTCTTATCCACATTTCTTTTCTATATGAATCTACTTTTATTTGTTCTTTTCTTGTTAAAGATTCTTCTTCTGAAGAGTCTTTTGCTAGCAGGCTACATAGGTAACCATCTTTTCTTGCCAGATCAGAGCCAATGCTTCTTGTTTTTGGACAGAAATGCCAAACCAATGACATTCTTAATGAGTTAAATCTACTTAAAGCATCTTTGCTTTGGATTTTTCTTTGTTTTATAGCTTCGCGTTGTTCTCTTGCCTGTTCTTGTTCTATGCGGCGAAGAACTTCTTGTTCAAATAATGTGGTTTCGATATAAGCTTTATTTTTCTCTGTTCTTTTATCGATATATTTGTACTCATTATCGAAAACAAACATATGCTCGGGTATTATGTCTATTTTTCCATCTGCAATATCTTGCAATAGTCGTCTTTGTGAAATGCCAAGTTCTTTTGCAAGGTCTTTAAGAGACGCAACACCTTTGTTTTTTGCCCTTAATGATGTTAGTACATTTTTTAGTCTTTCATCACTAGAATCTAACATTGTGCGTAATTTTACACCCTGTTCTGTTGGAACTTCTTCTATTCTTCCTTTTAGTGCACCTGTTTCTACAAGTTTTCTCAATGTAGGAACATTGCCAAACCCTAGAGTTGCTAAATAACTAGCAGGGATTTCTTCTTCCGCACAACGGTGTTCGATTTCAAAAGCATATTTTGAACGTTTAGTTCTTGTTCTTGCCCATTTTTGACTTTCGATTTCTAAAAGTTGCATAGATTCTTCATCTGTGGTGTCAATTAAAATTGCTTCTTGTGGACCTTTATATTCATCGTTGTATTCAAAGCTGATTTTTTTAAGTGGCATTTTCTCTACAACATGTTTTGGTACATGGAATCTTTTAATGGCTTCTGATTGGTAAATAAGTTTATCTTGTTTTCCATCTAATAATTCAAAGACTTTTTTATTTTGTTCATCTCGTAAGTCGTATAAGCTGACTCGTGGATATGAGTATCTTTCCACTTTGCCTTCAAAAGGACGTATTACTCCAGAACTTTGTAAGTTCCAAATCAGTGAACTAGGGAAATCATATGCTGAGAATACTTTAAATGCACCAGTTGCTAATAAAGCTTTTTCTTTTTCAGAAGATGAAAGAAATGGGCTGTAATAACAAGCTGATAGAGGGTCTGCTTTAAAGTGAGCCAAATAATTTTCTTTTGCTTTTTCTAAAGATTCGTTATCTCTTTTTGCAGAAGAAATTTCTGCTTTAAACGTACCTATTTGTTTGTCAAATTTTCCAGCTAAACTTTTCTTGAATTCTTCATGATTCTTGCCAGCTGTATCTAATAAAGCTTTGCTAATATTTTCTTTTATAACATCATCAATTTGAATAGAATATTTTTCTGAGTATGCGGTAATGGCTTTATCAATACCCATATCGAAGGTGGTTCTAGGATTACTATCTTCGATATTTTGACGTTGTTCTTTTCTAACTTTTTTTGCTAATTCAAGAATGTCTAATGGTTTTGTTTCATCACTTTTTGCTGCTTCTAAATAATCAGGAAAATTTTGTTTTATTATTGTAGTTAAACGTTTTTCCTTTCTTTCTGGTGTTATTTTTTGCTTGCGAATTAATGTATCTATGTCCCAGAATGCCGATTGTTGTGCTTTTTCTTCTTGATATGTTATTAAGCATTCTTCGATTTGCGATAAAAAGTCTTCATCTTCAATCATTTGGAATGCAAGGCTTTTTTTACTTTCTAATTCAGCTACTTTTGCTTCTGCATCAGATATTTTCGCTGTATTTTTCGCAATTGCTTCTGTGAAATTTTTTAGTGTATTAGCTTTTTGTTGTTGGTATTTTGTATCTAATTCTGCACTTGAAACTTGAGTTGGAGTTGTGTAAAGTTCGACAGTATCAGCCTTTAGTCCACTTTTAAAGCTAATAGGATTTTGACTATATTTGTTTATTGAAAAATTATTTTGTGTTTTTTTAATTAAAAAATTTCCGAATGATTGAATGTTCATATTATACTTACCTTTCACGTGATAAGTACATAAAGCATATGAACTTAGCAGATTGCCTTTTTGGTTAATGAATGTAAAGTTGAAATTTTATCTTTAGGCAATGGGGCACAGTTAGAGCCCGAAATAGATATTTTAAAATCTTTAAACCACTTGTCAGATATGATATTAATGTAGAAACTTTTTATTAAATGATAAACGAGTGAACACAGCATCTTGTAACATATCATGAACTTTAGATTATAATCATTATTGTCATTCTGAGGTGGAATCGAAGAATCGCAAGAACTATATGCAAAGACAATGAGATGCTTCGCTAACGCTCAGTATGACAACAAAAAGACCTCAAAAGAGGTCTAAATTTTAAGTGGGGCGGGTGATGGGTCACAGTTAGAACCCTCATCTAGTATTTATTTAGAAATT
>CAZNLZ010000015.1:0-13470 GCA_964574225.1 uncultured Muribaculaceae bacterium
TATGTTTTCGCAATGATTGGGTTCATTGTGTTAATTTTGTTTGTTTATAAAAAAGCTATGAGCACCCCAATGGATGCAAAAAATAGAGAGTACTTAAACGTTGAAAATGTATTAAGACTTTCTCCAACAAAAACAGTATATATAATAAAAGCGGGATATGAGAGATTCCTAGTTGCAGGTGATAATACAAATACAACATTACTGGCAAAACTAGATGAAAACAATATAAATAAAGCGCTTTCTGTTGAAGAAGAAAGTAAGTAGAGGTAAAAATGGAAACAATATTAAAAGACTTAAGTCCTGTATTGCAACTATTGATGGTAATGGCGATGTTCTCGCTTTTACCTTTTATGTTTGTATGTATGACAAGCTTTTTAAGATATGCAATTGTATTTGGTTTCTTAAAACAAGCACTTGGTGCGCAACAAATACCACCAGCAATTGTGCTAGTTGGATTATCAGTAATTTTGACTTTCTACACTATGGGACCAGTTTTTCAACAGATGTATGATGTTGGTTCTAAGCCATATCAAGAAAATGGTTCAATTGTGCTTGCCATTAGCGAAGGTTCAAAACCGCTAAAAGAGTTTATGCTAAAACAAACAAGAGAAAAGGATTTGGCTTTTTTTGTTCAATTAACAAGAAAAGAAGCTCCTCAATCAGTTGAAGATGTAACAATTTGGGAAGTTGCTCCAGCGTATATTTTAAGTGAATTAAAAACAGCTTTTGAAATAAGTTTTATCATTTTTATTCCATTTATTGTATTAGACTTGGTAGTTGCAAACGTACTGTTAGCTCTGGGTATGTTTATGTTATCGCCAACGATTGTCTCGTTGCCGTTTAAACTTCTGATATTTATCGCAGTTGACGGCTGGAGTTTGATTGTAAATGGTCTAGTCGGAAGCTTTAATTAAAGGATTGTTGTATGGAAATATTAGTTGAATTTTTTGCAAAAGGACTTATAACAATGTTAATGATTGCAATGCCGTGCGTACTTACAGCGGCTTGCGTTGGTTTAATTGTTGGTATTTTGCAAGCTGTAACCCAAGTTCAAGAGCAAACAATTGCTGCAGCTCCGAAAATTTTTACCGTATTTCTTGTAATTATTATTATGGGTACGACCTATATGAAAATGCTTGATAACCTTTTCAATGAAGGGGCTATTATCGCATTTGAGGTTATTCCAAAATCGGAAGAATTTGTGCTTCCACCTGGATATTATAACTATACAAAACCATTTCTTGATGAAATGAAGACTGATGTAAAAAAAGATATGACACCTATGAGTCATTTGTTGAATAACGTTACACCACCTCCTGCAACTGCGAAGAAAGAGTCATTTAATTTCTTGAGAAATGGTGCGACTGACATCCCTACACCAAATTGGGCTGAAAGAAAAGTTATAATGGAGAATAAAAGACAATGATAAAAAAAATAACTTTGGTTCTTGTATTATTTATCACTATTGCTAATGTTGGTTTTTGCGCATTCAAAACTGATGAAATCAATATTTATAACTTAAAGAAAAGCAATATGTATTTGCTTGATATGGACTCAAAAGTTCAAGAAATAATTGTTTCAGATAAAGATATTGTTGATGTTTACCCAATTGCAACAATAGAAGGAAACAATGACCAATTATTTGTTGAAGCAAATGCTAATGGTGTTTGTGATGTAAATATAAAAACAGCAAAAAAAGATTATAAGGTTAGATTTGTTACTGGTAGTGTTTTTGAAGACGCAAAGAAAAATTTAACAAAAATAGATATTCCTGTCGGACAAGATTAAGAGAAAAAAATAAATGCTTGATGTAATTCTTAGCGAATTTCCAAAATATTTCCCTGAGGTTAACAATGTTTTAACTTCAGGTATTCCAATATTTGCAAGAGTTGCAGGTTTAATGAGAACAACACCATTTTTGCAAAGAACAGAAATCCCGATGGTTGGCAAAGTTGGCTTTGCACTAATATTTACTGTTATGCTTTCAATGTTCTTAAAACCAGAAGTTCCACCACAAAACTTCTCAATGATATATTCTATAATCATAAACTTCTTATGTGGTGCTCTTTTAGGCTTTATCGTTAATTGTATAGTTAAAGCTATTGAAAGTGGCGGGGACATGATTAATATGCAACAAGGTGTTTCATCAGCAACAATTATGGATCCAACAACATCTTCTCAAATTTCTATTATGGGTAGAATTTTCGGTTTGCTTGGCTTAATTATATTTATTGAAATTGGCGGTGTTTACTGGACATTTAATGCATTTATTAGAAGCTTTGAAATTTTTCCTATATACGGCACAGCAGTACCTTTAGACCAAATCGTTAATATGCCATATCTAGTAAAAATCACATCAAACGTATTATATATAGGTTTGCAAATAGCGTCCCCTGTTTTAATTGCGACCTTAGGACAAGATATTATTTTAGGTATTATTTCAAAAACAGCTCCTCAAGTTAACGTTTTCCAAATGAGTTTCTTATTTAAGCCTTGTTTAGGCAGTGCTATTTTGGTTGTTGTTCTACCAACAATATTTAGTGTTATCTCTGACTATTTTATGTCTTTTTCTAACATATTTTAAGAAATTGATTATCTCTTTTTTTTATGGTAAGACTAACAAGAGAGGCTTATTCGAGAGGTTGTTATGGAAAATAATGTAATTTGTGTAAAATGGGGTACAAAGTTTGGTCCAGAATACGTTAATCGTTTGTACAAAATGGTAGAAAAGAACCTTACTATTCCGCACAGATTTGTATGTTTTACTGATGAGCCAGAAGGAATTGACCCTGGTGTTGAAATCAGACCTTTCAATAAACTAGATGATTCTGGTCTTCCGGAAAAAGCTTGGAAAAAATTAGGCTTATTTACAGACCAATTAGCAGACCTTAAAGGTAGAGCATTATTTTTGGATTTAGATATTGTTATTTTGAACAATATTGATGCATTTTTTGAGGTTCCAGGTGAATTCGTAATTATTAAAGACTGGGATTTTGAAAAAGATATTATTGGTAATTCATCTGTTTTCCGTTTTGAAGTTAACAAACATAAAGATATAATCGAAAACTTCTATAAAGAAGGAAAAGATATTAGAAAAAGATATAAAAATGAACAAGCATTTTTATCTCATCAAATGAATAACAAAGGCATTTTATCATATTGGGATAAATCTTGGTGCGTAAGTTTTAAACGAAACTGTTTACGACCATTCCCGCTAAATTACTTCCAAGTTCCAAAAGAACCAACAGAAGCTAAAATTTTAGTATTTCATGGAAGACCGAACCCAGAACAAGCATATGAAGGCTTTATGGGAAAAGGTGGTTTCAGATACGTTAAGCCAACAAAATGGCTTGATAAATATTGGGAAAGAAACTAATTCTTCTTATTTAAAATAGTCGCAAATTAATTCCTTTTTCTGTGGTTTTACTTTTTTAAGTAAACTAGAGAAAATTGACTTGTTTTTTTGTTTTAACTTATCACGCAAAACAGCTTTTTCTATTAACAATCTGTTGAATGATTCGTTAAGCGCAACTTTTTCAGGAGTCAAATGAGGCTGAATTGTTTTCAATCTCATTTTGCACATATTTATAGACTCTTTTATCTCTTCAACTTGTTTTTTATTCATAAATTAATTTGTCCTAAACTGTTTATTATTTATGCAGATATTTAACCATTTCTTTCTGACACATTAATAATAATAAAATTTCAAGTAAAAGAATTCCCCCAAAAAGTTTAAAAAGAAGATTCAAATGTAAACTTTTACTGTATTTTGTAAATAGATATTTCCACCAAATATATGTGTTTTAGTTTATTAGTACTAAAGAAAGGTGAGATTTTATATTTATAATTATTGTAAAATGGGTTTTACAATAATATGAAAAAGGGTATATAATACATATACTAATAGATAAGAGTCTTGGATTTTATATAAGTGAGCATATTTTCTGGTATTAAAGATTTACTTGGACAAATAAATAGGATAGAAGGTTCAATTTATAGACACGGCAAAGATTTCTCAGATATTTATGAGAAGAATATTGCATTGGAACAAGAAATCGCTGCTCGTACAAAAGAGTTAGAACAAGCAAACCAAACGATTCTTACTCTAAATAGTGTTTGGGATATGATGAATTCATCTCAACCATTATCTAATATGCTGGCTAAAATTGTTAGTATTTTGTATGAAGATTTGAATTACAACTTTGCTTCAATTTTAAAAATTGAAACAGATGAAAATAATAATCACTATTTTTCAGAAAAAGCAGCATCTGCAAATAAAAGTATGAATAGAGTGATTGAATTTGCAAATGCGAAATTAGAAACATATAAATTTCCATATGTTGAGAACTCTGTTGTTGTAAAAGCAATAACGGAAAGAAAAGTATATTCTACTCCAGATATGAAAGGTTTGGTTCAAATGTTTTTCCCAAATCTTTCAGAAGAACAGCTAAAAGATTTAGTATCACAAATGAATTCTAAATCTTGTACAATTGTTCCATTGTACAAAGGACAAGAAAATTTTGGTTGTTTAGTCGTTACAACCGATAGAGAATTTATTACAGATACAGAAAATAACTTTTTGACCTTGTTTGCAAATCAAATCGAACTTGCTATTACAGTTGCAGGCTTATTTGAAGAAGTTAAAAAACAAGCAATCACAGACCCATTAACAGGTATTTATAACAGACGTTATTTCGAAGATAACATTATAAAAGAAGCAGAACGTTCATTGCGTTTAAAACAACCATTTTCTGTTGTTTCCTTAGACTTAGACTATTTAAAACGAATTAACGATACCTATGGACACCAATTTGGCGATATGGCAATTAGAACAATTGCAAATGTATTAAAGAAAGAAGCTCGTTCAATTGATATTCCAGCAAGAATTGGTGGTGAAGAGTTCAACCTTTTATTACCCGGTGTTGATTCAAAAGGCGCAGCAATTGCGGCAGAAAGAATTCGCAAATCAATTGAAAACCAAGTTTTAGATACAATTGGTGGTGTTACAGCGAGTATCGGTGTTGCAACATTCTTAGAACATTCAGATAGAATTGATGAACTTATTGAGCTTGCAGACCAAGCGATGTATAAAGCAAAGGTAAATGGTCGTAACCAAGTTCAAATTGCACAAATGGATAGTGAAGTTGATTGGCAAAAAATCGCAATTGAAACATTTATGGATATTTTGGCTAAAAAGCGAATTCCAGTTAATGACGAAATTGCAATGACTATAACAAAGAAATTAGAAGCAGTTGCAACTGTTGATAAAAACTCAAACGAAGTACTATATTCTGTTGTTGATATAATTTCTCAATCTTACAACAGAATGCACAAAACAGGTATTACAAAATCTAAGCTTATTTTAGCTGTTCTATTAGCAAAAAGACTTGAATTGCCAAAAGATGAAATTGACAAATTAAAACTTGCAATTCTTCTATATGATATTGGAAACATTATGGTTCCAGAAGAAATCTTTAATAAAAAAGAGCCATTAACTGCAGCAGAAAAAGAAATTATTAGAAAACATCCGGTAATTGCTGCTCGTGAAATATTAAAACCAATATCAAATATTCAAGACATTATACCAATTATTGAAAATCACCACGAAAATTGGGACGGAAAAGGCTATCCATCTAAAAAAGTTGGTATTGAAATACCAATAACATCTCAAATCGTATTGTTGGTTGATGCTTTCTATGCAATGACACAAGATAGACCACATAGACACGCTTATGAAGTTGATGAAATCCTTTCAATTATAAAAGGTGAAGCTGGTAAAAAGTGGAATACAAAGCTTGTTGATGATTTTATTGATGTGGTAAAAAATGAGCAACTACACTAATCACGAAGATTTGATTACATTTTTATATCAAAATATTACATCTCGCAAAGATGCAAGCTTATTGAAAGATACTACTCGCTTAAGTAAAATCAAGTTTGATGCATACGTAGATAGTACAATTTCTTCACCATTATCGTTCACTGTTTTTGAATTATCTGACAAAGGTGAACTATTAATTGACAATCCATCTCGTCTAGTAGAGAGCGAGGCTGCTTTCTTTTTGTTTGTCAACCCACGTCAGGGGTGGACTTTTGCAGTAAAAAATACTCTTGAAAATCAAAAGAAATTGATTCGTCAAGAGCAAATTCAAAACTATAAAATTAAAATTATAAATTAATTATTCATCAAGCGAAAATACTTGTTGTCCTGCTTCTTCTTTCATAGCTGTTTCAAGAAGCACATAAGTCATATATGCCCCAAGAGCAACAGCTTTTGGGTCAAGGTCTGTATTTTGTGCAGCTTCAATAATTGCAGAATTAATTTCAGGATTTTCCTCTTTTATATAATGAATCATTTTCTTTCTCCAAGAATGAACATCTTGGAAAATTTCTGCAAAACATAATGTTGATTGTTCTTGAGATACGATTGGAAGCATATCTTGCCTCTTTTTTATACTACTAACATTGAGATTATATACAATAAATTGATTCCTTTCATCATATAAGCAGTTGACTTAACATAAAAGGTTCAATTTCTTGACTAGGTAATATTTTGCAACTAAAATAGTTACAGTTCGTAGATTAAAAGGGATTTTATGAAAAATATTCAAGCAGACTATATTGAAAAATTAGTCGAAATTATGAAAAATAATGAACTTACAGAAGTTACTTTGGAAGATACAGATGCTTCTTTAGTAATTAAAAGTAATGGATTTGTTCCTGTTATAAAAGAAAAAGAACAACAAGAAATTGTAGCAGTTCAAACACCAGTTGAAGAAAATGCTACTGTTGAAGAAGATGTAAAAACAAATGCAGTTCCTGTTGTTTCAAGTATGATTGGTATCTTCTATGCAAAACCATCACCAGATGGCAAACCTTTCGTTTCTGTTGGCGATGAAGTAAAAGAAGGTGACACAATCTGTATAATAGAAACAATTAAATTAATGAACAAAATACCTTCAACCGTATCAGGTAAAGTTGTTGAAATTTGTATTGAAGATGGCAAACCTGTTGAATACGGTCAAGTTATTATGTATGTAGAAGAGAATTAATGGTAGTAAGATATGTTTAAAAAAGTATTAATCGCAAATCGTGGAGAAGTTGCAGTAAGAATAATTAGAGCTTGCAGAGAATTAGGCATTCCAACAGTTGCTGTTTATTCAGAAGCAGATGCAAATTCACTTCACGTAAGTTTAGCAACAGAAGCATATTGTATTGGACCAAATGAAAGCGCAAAAAGCTATTTGAACATTCCAGCAATTATTTCTGCGGCTTTAATTTCTGGGGCTGACGCTATTCACCCTGGTTATGGTTTTATGTCAGAAAGAGCAGATTTTGCTGAAATTTGTGCAAAACACAATATCAAGTTTATTGGCCCTTCACCAGAATCAATGCAATTAATGGGTGACAAAGCAACAGCTAGAAAAACAATGATGTCTAAAAACGTTCCAATCACTCCAGGAACAGGCATCATCACTGATATTGAAGAAGCAAAAGTACAAGCAGAAAAATTCGGTTATCCTGTTATTGTTAAAGCAACAGCAGGCGGCGGCGGTAAAGGTATGAGAGTTGCTAACAACGCTGAAGAGTTAGAACAAAATATTACTTTATGCCGTCAAGAAGCTGAAAAATTCTTCGGTAATCCAGATGTTTATATGGAAAAATTTCTTGTAAACCCAAGACACATCGAAGTTCAAATCATTGCTGATAAATTTGGTAACGTTATCCACTTAGGAGAAAGAGATTGTTCAATCCAAAGACGTCACCAAAAACTAGTTGAAGAAGCACCATCACCTGCTGTTAGTGCTGATATCAGAAAAAAACTTGGAGAAGCAGCTGTAAGAGCGGCGCAAGCAGCAAATTATGAGGGCGTTGGAACAATTGAGTTCTTACTTGATAAAGATAAAAACTTCTACTTTATGGAAATGAACACAAGACTTCAAGTAGAACACGGTATTACAGAAATGATTTCTAATATTGATATCGTTCGTGAACAAATCAATATTGCAGCAGGAAATAAATTGTCTGTGAAACAAGATGACATTAAACTGTATGGTCACGCAATCGAATGCCGTATCAATGCAGAAGATCCAGATAGAAACTTCCTACCAGCACCTGGCGAAATCAATGGATACATCACTCCTGGTGGTTTTGGCGTAAGAGTTGATTCTCACGTTTATTCAGGTTACAAAATCCCTCCATATTATGATTCATTAATCAGTAAAGTTATGGCTTGGGCTCCAACAAGAGAAGAGGCTAGAAGAAGAATGTATCGTGCATTGAAAGAATATGTCATCACTGGAGTAAAAACAACTCTTCCATTCTATCAAGAATTGATTGAGGATGAAGTATTTATCGGCGGTAACTTCGATACTGGCTTTATGAATACATACAAACAAAATAAATAATTTTAAAGGGCGTAATTTTAATTACGCCCTAAAATTTTACAATTGGTGATTGAGTTTTTTCTTCAGTTCTTTTTATAAATTTATGAATGTCAAAACGATTCATTGCTAAGTCACTAAATCCTATACCTTTAAATCCGCAGACTTTCTCATAAAAATCTTTAGCACTTGAAACAGCGGAACGTATAATTAATTTACTTTGTCTGCCGTCTAATATTCCTTTTCCAAGTGAAGCTAATAAAGTTTGTCCTACATATTTATAACGATGGTCAGCTCTAGCTTCTATAAACCTCACTTCTACTTTTTTCTCTAAATCATCTACATATGTAACGCCAAGTATCTCTCCGCTAGGATTTTCCAATGTATAGAAGCGCGAATCATTGCTTTTATCTCGTTTAATATCACAATGCTTTACTCGCATATTCCAAGCAATTGTATCGTTATGAATCCAACTATCACCAAGAGATGAAATCATATCTATATCTTCTTTATCTCGGCAATCAAGCTCACAAACAAGAGCTGGCACATATTTATTTTCTTTTGTGTCTAAAACATTACATACTGCAGTTGGTATTCTTTGTCCAAAAGATATATTCATATTATCCTCTTATATCTATAAACATTGACTGAGTACGGTCTTCAGTTTGTTCAATAAATCGATTAATTTGTGCTGGCTTCATTCTTAAAAAATATCCATAAACATCTTCAAACCCACAAACATCTGTATAAAAGTTATAAGATTCATCAACAGGGTCACTAACTGTAAACTTTTTCCCGTTTTTTATCAAAACTTCTTCACCCATTGAGGCAAGAAGAACTTGCCCAACATATTTTTTATCCCCACTACTTTCTAAATAATTTACGTTGTAAACATCATCATCAACTTCTTCCATTTCGCCAATGCCCAAAGTTCTATTTTGACTGTCTTGAAGCACATAAATTGATTGTTCATTATCTTGTTGAAAATACTTAATCAGGTGATTTTTTCTTGCCGCATCTTTTGCAATAAGATTGCGAAAACGCCAAGAATCACCCAAATCATTAATCTCTTGCACATCACTATCATCAGCACAATCAACCTTGAAAACAGTTACTGATTCAAATTCGCCTATTTTTTTATCTTGCACTTGGCTTCTTATAATTGGAAGTTTTTTTCCAAATGTTGGGGAAGAGATGTTCATAATTTTTCCTTTGATTTTCTTAAAACTCGTAAATAATAAATTTGCTTTGTGCTATCATAAATTTATTAGGGGGAATTATGGGTGAAAATATTGTTAAACCGAAACGAGAAATGCTTAACTACATCAACGTTTTTAGAGGATTAGCAATACTTCTTATTTTAGCTGGTCATACTATGCAAATTGGAGAAAAAGGTAGTTGGATAAACAATATCTCTTTTGAAGTATTTGCCGGCGGAACCGCATTATTCATTTTTATTTCGGGATTTTTGTTCCAACATTTATCAGCCAAATTTGAATACAAAAATTATTTATCTAAAAAATGGACTAACGTAATTCTTCCTTATATGTTTACTGCTATTCCCGGTATTATTTTATGCCTTACCTTGCCAAGCGCATATGGAAATCCATTTGATGGATTAAATCCGCTAACACAAATTGGTATATTTTTAACAACAGGACGTGTTCATAATGTACCAGCTTGGTTTATTCCAATGATTGTAATATTTTTCTTGTTCAGTCACCTTCTTTTAAAAATGGAAAAAAGTGGAAGATTATATAAGCTATTACCAATTCTATTTTTAATAACAATTTACTGCCCAAGAATGGATATAGAACCAGAATGGGTAGCAAATTTAGATTATATACATAAATATTTGGAATACCTAAAATTTATTGGAATTAGCTTTGTACACTTTGCTTCAATGTACGTTTTTGGTATGTACCTATCTGTAAACAAAGATAAGATTGACCTTTTTTGGAAAAAAAGAGGAACAATATGGTTCTTTATGATAATAACAGCAATTGCAGATATTTATTTTATGCACAATAATATGCTTTTTAATGGAACAATATCAAAAATCTTTTTAACAATATTGGTTTTAGGATATTTGAAGCATTATGATGAACAAATAAAATCACACGAAAAAATAAACAATTTACTAGATATAACAGCAAAATATAGTTTTGGATTATTCTTTATCCACTGGTATTTTGTATTTGCGTTTAATCAATTATTCAATGTTCAAAAAGTTGTACCAGTCACAGACATAAATTCACTATTTTTTGCTATAGGAATTGCTATTGTAAGATACGCTTTTGTTTTAGGCGCAAGCTTTTTTGCGTTATACATAGTAAAAACAATAATTAAAAAACTTAAAATTGATAATACAAGACAATTTATTGGTGTATAAAACTACCAAGGATAATCGTCTTTAATTTGCCAGCCATCACGCATAATTACAGCTGCACACCACATACCACGTGCACTTTTGCTACAATTATAACTATATGAACTAGGACCTTTCAATAACTGATCTCTTGTTCTCTTTTTTATTTGACCTGGTTTTTCTTGGTCATCCCAAGAATGTGGAAGTACTTTCCCTTGTACACCATCTATGCAAAACATAAATAAATCTCTACCAAATTTATTTGGTTTTTTATACCCATTAACATCTATCGCATAACACTTTCTCTTCATAGTAGCATCAGTACTATACGCTAATGGATATGTAAAAATCTGACAACCAGAGGCAAGCTCAACGATTTTACCTTGGTCACGCATAATCAAAAGACCGTTTTCAACTTGCCCAGATGTTTGCCTATATGTAATATTATCAGTTCTTGCATCTCTAATTGATTGACTTGAAAGTTGAATAAAAGGATATAAATACTCATTAAAGAATTCATTATTATTTAAAGAATAATCCCAAGAGCTTGGGTCACCAAAATCCATTCTTGCCATAACAACTGCACGAGAAATATCCGAAAACGCCTTTTTTAGTTCAACAATTGTTTGCTCTTTTTGATGTTTTACCTGAAGCACTGGCACTGTTATAGCAGAAACCACACCTATTATTACTAGCGTTATAAGCGTTTCTGCAAGAGTGAATGCTAATATTTTCTTTGACATAATAAAAAATCTCTCTGATTATACATCATAATATTAACATGCCCTCTATTCGATATAAATACACTATATAAATGAAGCTATATTAAGGACAATTGCTGTGCCTTTTCAAAATGTTTCTCAAAAAACTTCTTGCGGTGCCATTTACATAGACCATATTTATCAACTGCATCCAAATGTGATTTTGTCATATAACCTTTATTTTCAGCCCAACAATATTGAGGAAATTCCTTGTCTAACTCTTTCATAAATCTATCACGAGAAACCTTTGCTAAAACACTAGCAGCGGCAACAGCAGCCGATTTTGCGTCTCCTTTTACAACATACTTTTGTTCAAATTTAAAATTAGGAATTAATTTATTTCCATCAACAAGTACTATTGATTTCCCTTCACCTAATTTTGAGATAACTTCACTACAAGAACGATTCATTGATAATAAAGATGTTCTCAAAATATTCAGTTTTTCAATTTCTTCAACGCTTCCTTGATAAATAGCCCAAATAGAGTTCTCTTTTATAATATCGAACAACTCTTCACGCACTTTTTCGCTTAATTGCTTTGAATCATTCAATTTTTCTAAACGTTCATCATACGAAGTAAAACAAACAGCAGCTGCAAAAACAGGCCCAGCCCCAGGACCACGTCCAGCTTCATCTGTACCAATCAAAAAATCAAAACCTTTTTGGTTTTCTTTATCAAAATCAAAACGTTTATTCATGAACATCCAAAGTTAATTTACCTAATCGACCAACTCTAAAATCATTCAACACGTTTTGTGCTGCACGTTTACTATCAGGACGTCCACCAGATACTATCCAGTTACGTTTTATTGCAATATTATCAATAGTTACGTCCATATCCTCTAATTTATAATAATCTCTAATTAAATTTGGATATACAGCTTCTACATCTTTTAAAAAGATTTGAGCAACAGCTTCAATATCATAAGCATTTTCACCAATAGAATCCACAAAAGCAAGCTTGTAAGCTTTATTTTGGTCTTCTTGCTTCAATGGAATAATACCAGGAGTATCTAACAAATCAACCTTAGGATTAATTCTTACCCATTGTTGGTCACGAGTAACACCAGCTTTTGCACCCGTTTTAGCTTTTGTCTTTTTGATAAGCTTATTAATTATGCTAGACTTACCAACGTTTGGCATACCAACAACCATAACTCTAACTGCACGAGGAAGCAAACCTTTCTTAACCAAAGCAATTATTTTGGGTTGTCCTAATTCAATAACCTTATTTAATATTTTAGATAAATCCTTATTATCGTTTGCACTCGTTGTAATAACTGGACAATTTGTTTTTTCTTTTATGATTGCTTGCCATTTTTTTGTTTGTTCATTTTCCGCCAAATCAGACTTATTCATCAAAATCAAACGAGGTTTATCTCTTAATAGCTTTTCTATATCAGGATAAGTAGAACTTTCAGGAATTCTAGCATCAAGTACCTCAATAACCACATCAACAATGCTTACTTGTTCTTTTAATTTTTTCTCTGCCTTTGCAATATGTCCAGGATACCAATGTATATGTTCCATTTTGAAAACCTTTCTTTATAAAATAAAAGCCATACTCAAAGTTATAAACAATGACTACGGCTTTTATGTTTATTATATTCCTAATCTATTTTTTTTCGATTTTTTCTCTGATACGAGTTGCTTTACCAGAACGTTCTCTTAGGTAATACAATTTCGCACGTTTAACATCACCACGTCTAACAACTGAGATTTTTTCAACACGTGGAGAATATACAGGGAACACACGTTCAACGCCAACGCCTTGGAAAACTTTTCTTACAGTGATAGTTTTACCAACGCCGCTGCCACGTTTCTTAAGAATTGTTCCTTCGAAAGCCTGTGTTCTTTCTTTGTTTCCTTCAACGATTCTTACGAAAACTTTTACAGTATCACCAGGGTTTAATTCTGGCAATTCTTTATTTAAATATTCTTTTCCTAAACTTTCTAC
>CAZNLZ010000016.1:0-13167 GCA_964574225.1 uncultured Muribaculaceae bacterium
TTGGTTGATAAATCAGAAAATCCAAAATTATTTAGATTATCTGAATCTTCTGCTTTTATTGAAGCAATGAACCAAAAATTACAAGAAACAATCTTTTATGGAAGTATTAAAGAAAATGCAGCTGCATTTGATGGTTTAGCTGCTAGATATTCTAAAAAATCAGAAGATGCTAAGAAAATTGGCTCAAATATTATTGATGCGGGTGGCAAAGGTAGTGATAATACTTCAATTTGGTTTGTAACTTGGGGTGATTTACATACTTCTTTATTGTATCCTCAAGGTTCTCAAGCTGGTGTTCAACACAAAGATGACGGTATCTTAACTGAAACAAGTAATACTGGTGGTAAAAGAAAAGTTTATCAAGACCACTTTAAAATGGATGTTGGTTTATCTGTTAGAGATTGGCGTTCTACTTGCCGTATTGCAAATATTAGTGTTGCAGACCTAGCCGGTGAAGGTGCTGCTGATTTAGAAGAACTTTTAAATAAGGCTTATTACAAAATTAGAAGATTTGCAAAAACAGGTAAAACTGCAATCTATTGTAATTCAACTGTTTTAATGTACTTTGAAGCACAATTAAAAGCAAAAACTAATGTTAATTTCTCAATCAAAGAATATTTAAATGAAAACATTTTACATTATAAAAATATTCCTATTCGTGAATGTGAACAAATTGCTTGTGTTGAAGACTTAGTTTCTTAGTTGTAGAGAGGAGATTTAAATGATTTTAGATGAACAAGGTCTGTTTTCAAACAAACAGGCAGTAACTGCAAGCTGTGTTTCTGAAAATATTTTAGATATGGGAAAAAGAGAAGTATCTTTTGGTACTCCTGTTGAATTATTTATCCAAATTGCAGAAGAATTTGATAATTTAACAAGTTTGACAATTAAGGTTCAAACAGCAACAGATGAAGAATTCTCTGACGCTATTGATTTGATAGAGCACACAATGGCATTAGAAGAATTAAAACAAGGTGCTGTTAGTTCTATCAAGTTTTTACCAAAAGGTAATTTGGGTTATATGCGTTTAAGCTATGTTGTATCTGGAACAGCTCCGACAAAAGGTGCAATATTAGCTGGCATTGTTGATGGAACAGAACAAAGTTTTCATAATATATAATCCTTCGCATTCTTTTTTATCACTTGGTATTCGAGTCTTATGGCTCGAATGCCTTTTCTTTAATTTGGGGGAAAGATGAATTATACAAAGGCAAAAATATTTAATATTGCGCTAAAAAATTTAAGGGTTAGCGTAAGTATTCAAAGTGCAAATCAAACAGATAAAAATACTTTGGTTTTAAATGAATTTTATGATAGTGCAAAAGAGCAAGTTTTAAAGGATTTTGATTGGAATTTCGCAAATTCATATAGAGAATTAACTTTAACAGGAAATATTCCGCAAAATCCAAAATTTCTTTACGAGTACGATTATCCTAATGATTGTTTATTTGCAAGAGAAATTATCCCTTATGTAAACAATGAAATTGTTGAATTTGAAGTGGCGTCAAATTCTTCTGGAAATAAAGTTATAAATTCAAATATTACACCAGCTGTTTTGAGATATACAAAATTAGTTGATAATGAAATCTATTTTTCAACTGAATATGTAATGGCATTATGCTGGTATTTGGCGTTTTTGAGTGCACCTGCAATTTGTGGGAATAGGTCAATACAAAGTGATTGCTTGAACATTTATACAAATATGCTTGCAAAAGCAAAAGTGCTTAATGCATCAGAAGGCTATACAAAAACGGTTGATAAATGCAATTGGTTTGACGAGAGGTAAAAATGGCAAGTTATACGCAAAAATCTTTTACTGGTGGTGAGTTAAGTCCTGCTTTGTATGCTAGAAATGATTTGGCAAAGTATGCTATTGGTTTGAAAACGTTGAAAAATGGCTTTGTTCGAGCAGAAGGCTGTGTAAGTAATCGTGCAGGGCTTGAACTTGTTTGTGAAATTAAAAATTCTGATTCGAAAGTAAGGCTTATTCCATTTTCTTTTAATACTGAACAAACCTATATTATTGAGCTTGGAGATAAATATGCAAGATTTATAAAAAATGGGGCACAGATTCAAGATGAAGAAACATCTCTTCCTGTTGAAATAGAAGTTCCTTTTTTAGAAGATGATTTATCTCAAATAAAATATGCCCAAAGCGCAGATGTGTTGACTATTTGTCACAATAATTATTCACCTTGTGAATTATCAAGGCTTTCACACTATGATTGGCAACTTCGTGATATAACTTTTCAACCAATGATTTTGCCGCCTAAAAATATTGTTGGTAGTTGGACAGGTGGAAAAGAAAATACAACAACTTATAAATATGTTATAACAGCAGTTTTAAAAGATACATATGAAGAAAGTAATCGTTCAGAGGAAGTTTCTGTTGTTGGGGAAATAGAATCTTCTTGGGGAGTTTCAGAATATATAACTTTAACTTTTGATGCTGTAGAAAATGCGACAGAATACAATATTTACAGAAGTGTAAATGGAGTGTTTGGATATGTGGGTTCAACGTCTGATACAACATTTATTGATGACAAAATCGAACCAGATTTGTCTTCAACTGCACCAGTTTTTAAGAATCCTTTTGAAAATGAAAATAATCCTGCTTGTGTTAATTATTTTCAGCAGAGAAAAATTTTTGCTTGTTTAAAAAATAGTCCGCAGCAGTTAGTTGCCTCACAAACATCTACGAATAATAACTTTAATATTTCAAGACCATTGGCTGCGACAGATTCTATTAATATTACACTTTCTGAGCGTGAAGTTAATGAAATAAGACATATTATTGCCCTGAATGATTTGGTTTTGCTGACTTCTGGTGGTGAGTGGAAATTAAATGGTTCAGATGGAACTTTTGCTGCATCATCCTCTTTAGTTGCTTCTCCACAAAGTTTTTATGGTTGTTCTCATGTTGCACCTATTGTATCTGGGAATATGATTTTGTTTGTACAATCTGGTGGAAATGTTGTTAGAGATTTGGGTTATACGTATGTCTCTGATAGCTACGACGGGGAAGAACTTTCTATATTTGCTAATCATTTATTTGAGGGTAAGCAAATTGTTGATATGGCATATGCCAAAGAACCGTATAGAATTCTTTGGTGTGTTATGTCTGACGGAACAGTTAATGCGCTGACTTACAACAAAAAACAAGAAGTTGCGGGTTGGCATAAACATGAAACAAAAGGTAAGTTTGAAGCGGTTGCTGTAGTTCGAGAAGGCTTTGAAGATGTTGCTTATTTTGTTGTTCAAAGGAAAATTAACGGCAAAACAAAACGATATATAGAAAGAATGGCTTCTCGTCTTGTTAATGAAACAAAAGAAGGTATTTTTCTTGACTCGTGTCTTTGCTATGAAGGCTCGCCTATATCAAGTGTTTCTGGACTTGACCATTTAGAAAATGAAAAAATAACTGTTTTAGCTGATGGTGATATCATAGAAAATTTGTTGGTAGAAAATGGAACTGTCAAACTAAAAATACCAGCTTCTAAAATAGTTGCTGGACTTCCTTATGAATTTGAAATTGAAACGCTTAATTTAGAGGGTGACAGCACTTTAGGATTATCCAAAATAGTTAATTCTATAAACGTTTTTGTCGATAAATCAAGGGAAGATTTTTTTGTTGTTGGAACAAATGGGCAAATGTCTCAAAATCCAAGAAGTATAGAAAGTATAAACAATCAAAATTATCTTTATTCTGGCAATATTGTTTGTTATTCATTTTCTGATTATACAAAGCAGGCAACTGTTCACTTGAAACAACCATATCCATTTCCTTTAACAATCAATGCAATCACTCTTGATGTTTCTCTGGAGGATTCGAATGCTTAAGAAATGTGAGTTCGTTTTGGATAATATTCGCTATGAAGATGAAGTAGAGTTAAAGGTTCTTTGGGGAAACGATTGGAAAAAACAAGTTTTATCTTCCCTCAAAAGTTTAACTGTGCATTTCGCTTTTGGAAAAGATACAAATAATAATATTGTGCCGATTGCAATGGGTGGATTTCAGCAAGTTTGTATTGATAATCCTGAAGTTGCTTGTGTTTGGCTTCTTACAACTAAATATGTGAAATTAAATAAATTATCTTTATTAAGGGTTGTTAGGGCTCACATTTTAGCTTCTGAAAGTAAGTATAAGATTTTGTATAACTACATATATAAATCAAATATAGAAGCAAAAAATTGGCTTTTAAAATTAGGTTTTTGTTTTGATAATCCAACTCCTAAAAATTTGGAGGTTAAAAGTGGTTTTGAATTCTTTTATAGAGTAAATAGAAAGGGAAAATAATGTGCGTATATGAAGTGTCAGAAATTTTGAATGCGGTTACTTCTGTTGTGCAGACAGTATCTAAAGTTCAAGAAATACGAATAGAAAAGGCAGAAAGTGAATATAACGCGCAGGTTATGGTTTCTAAAGCCAAAACTGCAGAAAAACAAGCAGCTTATGAACGTCAAAATGGTATTGAAACAGCAAGAAAACAAAGGTTAAATGCAATATTGGCGGCTGCTGATACAACAGTGGATATTGCGTCTGGAAATTTAGGGCTTTCTTCTTTAACTTCGTTAAATTTACTAGATGATGACTTGCAGGAAGGGAAAAATCAGGCAAATCAGACACTAAAAATATCAGAAACTAAAGCAAGTAATTATATTGATAGTGCAAATAATTATTATAAACAATCGGCTTTTTCTAAATCGAAAGCAAACCATATATTTTTTAATGATTTATTTCGCTCGACGGGTGAGGGTTCACTAAAAGCTTCAAATGCATTATGGGGGGATTAAATATGCAAACATATTCAGTTCGTAAAATACCAACAGTTGATGTTGTGATGCCAAAAGATGAAGAGAATAATGATAAAATAAAAATATTAGAGCTAACAAATGCTATTGATGAATGGGAAAAATCAGTTTTGTTTTCAGAAACTGGTTTTTTCTCTTTAAAGGGAAAAAATGTTGAACACAAAACAAAAGAATTTATAAAGGAATTAGATGATTTTATAAGTTTTCAAATTTCTCAATGTCATTTTGTTGAATCATCTTCTAAACTTTTGGTTGCAGAAATGAAAAAAAATAAATTACAAAGTATTGAAGAACAAATGATTAATTATGAAAAATCGCAGTTAAAAGCTTGGGAAATTGAAGTTTATGAAAATAGCATAAACTCTTGTATTCAAAGAGCGGTTCTTTATAAAAATGTAAAAGAAATTGTTTCGCAGTCTTTTAACCAAGCTTTGGGAATTATTAAACTGATGTCAGATAAAGAAAAATGGTCGCAAAAAACTTGTGAGGCAAAAAAAGAATTTTTTGAATCTAATTTTTATTTTGAATTAGTTAACGCTTTTATTTTAGATAAAGATATTAGTGCTGTTGTTTTTTTTAATCAATATAAAAATAAAATTTTAGATGAAAAAAGAGAACAAATAGAAAATTCTATTGAGATTTTTAAGAATAATGTAGTTGCTTTTAATTGGGCTAAAGAACTTTTTTCATATAACTTATCAGATGAGAAAAATGAGCAAGAAATAAAAGAAATTAAAGATAAAAAAATTGAAAGTCTTGTAAAACATTATCTTTTTGATTTTAAGTTGGAACAGAAAAAAGTGAAGGAACTTCAGCAAAAAGAAGCTAATGAAAATAATTGGAAAGAGATTATTTCTAAATTAAACGCTGAACCTGATAAAGCAGAACTTTTTATTGATTATACGTTAAATGATGAGAGTATCAAAGCAAAGAAACTTTATATCAAATTAATGCGTAAAAATGGGTATATCAAAACTGATAAAAATGAATTTTTATCTTTGCTTGAAGAGTGTATAGAAGATTTTGAAAAATTTAAGCAAAAGGATATCTCTAATTTTCATAAATTACTAAGCCAAGAAGATTTTGATTTGTTAGAGAAAATAAAAAAATATGCACCGCAGGAATATAGCTTTCTTGTTTCTGATTATTTTTATATTTCTAAAAAATTAGAAGAATCAGAAATAACAGATAAAGGTGAAATATATGATTTTATTAAATTTATTTTTGCTTCTAAAGAAAATTATCTAGTTAACAAGAAAGAAGAACCAGATATTGAAACAAGAAATAAATTAATCAAAGCAGCTGTGGAAAGATATTCAAAAAAATAATATTAAGGAGAGGTTATGACAGTATCATCTTTAACTCCCGTTAATAATTATACGGGTAATGGTTCTGTGACAACATTTGATTTTGACTTCTTTATTGAAAATCAAAATGAGCTTGTTGTTACACATATAAATACAAATGGAATATCAAATGTACTTGAATATGGAATTGATTATTCTATTAATGAAATAGGAAACGAAAATGGTAGTTATATTAATTTTCCAATAAGTGGCTCAAAGTATGGAAATCTTGCTAGTGGTGAGATTTTATCATTATCGTTGACTCTTCCCATAAAACAAGAAAGTAAATTTGCAAATTCTTCAAGTTTAAATTTAGTTGTTTTAGAAAAAACATTTGATTACTTGGTTCGAATATTGCAAATTTTAAATAGAAAAATAGAACGAAGCATAAAAGTTCAAGAAGGTAGTTCCGAAACACCTGATTTCTTGATTAAACAATTAGAAGATGCACAAAGAACTACATCAATGTATTCATCTAAATGTGAAACCTTGACAAAAGACGCAGGGACTTATAGTGAGAATGCTGAATTACAAGCAACTTTGGCTCAAAAATCTGCACAAGAAGCTATTGAAGTGAAAAATGAACTTATACAAGGAAATATGTTTAAATACCAACTTTTTGATATTGTGCAAAAAGATTCTTTGTTACCTTATGAAAAATCACAAGGCTTTGAATTACTTGGTTCTTACGTTTATAAAAATGCTGTTGCAGGTAGTCGTTATGGCTATCCGGACTTCTATTCAAAATGTTTAGAAGAAAAAGAAACAGGTGCTGTAACTCAAGTAACTTTGGGTGAAAGTATAGTAACTATGTATGTTCATTCTAACGGACATCAATATTATAATATAGATGATAAAAGCGCTGTTGATGACTTCTATAATTCAACTGGTGTTGCATGGTTTTATGGCATAGATACGGAAAACGAAAGAGTTGTCTTGCCACGAAACGATTATTTAAACAAATACATTGTGGAAGGAGAATATCCGGTTGTAGGTAATGGCAATGCATTAGGATATACTACTGGTACGGATATTTTATATGGAAGAGATCAGCACGGCGGAAGTTCTACGGGGCTTGTTGCACAATTAGTCTATCCTGCAAATAATAGTGATACGGCGGTTGCTGGCACAGATGCGCCTAATAATGCGGGTACGGGAGGAACAGGGAAATATATAGGTGTCACAACAGATGAATCAAAATCCGGCTTAATAGCTCAGGTAAAAAATTCTTCAAATGAATTTTATGCATATATGGTTGTTGGAAACACAACTTCAGACACATCGTGGATTGATGTCGTTACTCAAGTTCAGGGCGGGGCTAAAGATTTAGAAGATAAAACAGCAGAGCTTATAGCAGAGGTTGAAACAATAGGTTTAGGCGGTAGAGCAAAGTCAGATTTATCAAATGTTGAAATAGTTGAGCAAGCTTTTAAAGATATGTCTATTTCTTGGAATATGCCAGATATGAGCAATGGTATTTCTATTGCGAATGGTTCTTCGGCTGCACCTTCTAAATTTCCATATCCTGTAATGTTATTTTCAACACAAGCGAATTGGGGTGCTGATAGTTTCTTATATATCTCTAAAGAACCTAATAGCACTGATTATGTTTCATTATCAATAGGTTATGCAAATAATGCTCAACGGCAATCGTTTTCTTGGTTGATTGGTGCTAATCATAATTTTTATATCACAAATGCTAGTGCTAATACTGCATATCCATTATTAGGAGGTAATTACTAATGTTTTATCGTATAAAAAATAACACATTACTTGATTTTGCTGATACTAAATATTTAGACGAATGTTTATATACGGATATTGTTACGCAAGAGGAATTAACCAAAGACCCTAAGCGAGTAATAGTTGTAGATAACGAACTTGTTTTAAATCCAAACTATGAAGCAGAAAAACAAGCACAAGAACAAGAACGTATTGCTATGCTGTCTTTAACCGCTGCGGATGTAGAACGTGGAATATACAAAACAACTGGCAAAGACTTTGATGATGTTCTTGCCTATGTTCAAAGTATATGCGATTCTTCGGCAGAGCTTCAGAATGACAATGGTGTCATACTGAGCGATAGCGAAGTATCGCAAGGGCTTAATATTGATATCAAAGCCTTAAAGATAGAACTTAAAGCTAATAATTTCTATCGTGGAAACCCGTATGTTGATGTAGTTGGTAGCTTATTAGACTTTACTAAAGACCAATTAGATGAGTTCTTTGAAACTGGTGATTGGCAATGTTTGAGGAAAGAGGTTCTTTAATGAAAGAGAAGGTTTTAAATCTTTATTTTGATTCTCTTCCTGATGTTAGGGTCCGCGTAATAAACAATGATGACGTGAAAGAACTTATAGAAAGTAAAAAGAAATATCCGTTTGAACTTCATAATTCTGTTTGTATAAAAGTTATAACTACCAAAAGGCAGTTCCATTTTATGATTTTTAATGGATACACTTGGAACGGGGCTGATATACCCCGTTTCTTTTGGAGAATTATTGGTTCTAGGACGGATAATGATTTCTTAATTGCATCAATGTTGCATGATTATTTGCTTGAGTTTAAATCATATATTTTAAACGAGGTTCTTAAAAATGAAATGAAACCAAAAGAATATCGTAGGTTAACTTCTTTGATTTTTCGTCATGTTATAAAAAAACAGGGAACAAACACAATAAAGGCAAATATTATGTCTTGGTGTGTTGATGTTTTTCAGATGTTTAATTGGAGGGCTTGGCGTTGTGTCTTTAACCAATGAATTTTTATTGCTTTTGCTTATTAATATTATTTCGGCAGGGATTGCAATTGGAAGTTACAATAAAACTTTGAAATATATCGAAGAACATATAAAAAGACTAGAAGATAAACAAGATAAGCATAATTGTTTAATAGAACGTATGGTTGCTGTTGAACAATCAACAAAATCTGCTCATCATAGAATTGATGAACTAATAGAATAAAAAAGAGCTCTCAATTGAGAGCTCTTTTTTTATTTGTTCTTTTTATACGTCTGGTAAATCACCTTTTACATCAGCGGCTTCTGTTGTTTCTAAACCAAACTCTTTACATAATGCTTTTATTGCATTATTAGCATTTGCTTTTTCTACTAAACAGCTAATTTTAATTTCACTTGTAGAAATCATTTTGATGTTGATGTTATTTTCTGCTAAAGAACGGAACATATCAGCAGCAATACCAGGTCTGTCAACCATTCCAGCACCAACAATAGAAACTTTTGCTATATCTTTGTCGAATAAAATTTCACCAGCTTTTAGTTCAGCTTTAAGTTCTTCTAAAGTTTTAATTGTTGCATCAAAATCTTCAGCATCCACAGTGAATGCAATAGAGTTTGTACCATTTGAAGCTAATGATTGGATAATCATATCTACGCTAATGTTGCTTTTTGCTAATGAACCAAATAACTTAGCAGCTGTACCAGGAATATCTGGTAATTCTGAAAGTAAAATTCTTATTTGTGAAGAATCTGCAGCAACGCCTGCGACTGGTTTATAAATTTCCATATTATCAACTCCTATGATTAAAGTGCCTAAGTTATCAAGTTTAAATGAACTACGTACTCTAAGTGGTACATTAAATTGTTTTGCTGTTTCAACGCTACGAGGGTGAAGCACATTTGCGCCAACCCTTGCAAGTTCTAACATTTCTTCGTAAGAAATAACATCTGTTTTTTGGATGTTTGGAACAATTCTTGGGTCTGTCGCATAAACACCTTCAACGTCAGTATAGATATCGCATCTATCTGCTTTTAGGGCAGCTGCAATAGCAACCGCTGAAGTGTCTGAACCACCACGACCTAATGTTGTAATTTCTCCATCTGGTGTTACACCTTGGAAACCAGCTACAACAATTATATTTCCTTCATTAATTTTCTTTTGAAGTTTATCAGTTTTTATATCAACAATTCTTGCTTTTGAGTGGATACATTCTGTAACAATACCAACTTGTTGACCATTCATACTAACAGCTTTATAGCCATTTGCTTGAATTGCCATTGCTAGTAATGCAATAGAAACTTGTTCGCCAGTTGAAAGTAACATATCCATTTCTCTAGAGTCTGGTGTATTTGTTACTTCTTTTGCTAATTTAATTAAATGGTCTGTTGTATGTCCCATTGCTGAAACAACAACCACTACATCGTTACCATTGTTTTTTTCTTTGATTACGGCTTTTGCTACATTGTGGATTTTTTGTGGATCCGCAACAGAAGTTCCTCCGAATTTTTGTACAATAATTCCCACTTCTTTTACCCTTTATTAATGTTTAGTGCTTTATTAATATATGAACTAATTGGATTTTTGTCAAAATCTGTATTATTTAGCTCACTTATTTTTCGCAGATATAAATCTGCCATGTTTTCATTATAATGCGATGGGCTTTCTTCTACAAGTATTTTGTATGCACAATATGTCAAATACGCAAACAAATATGTTTCTTTCGTTTCTTCATCAAAGGAAAGCAGTATGTTTAAAGCTTCTTGAGGTTTTCTTAAATTAATAAGAGCATGTGCTTTTATAAGTAAAGCATCCTTATTTTCTGCATTTCTGCTTAACAATTGTTCCGCTTTTTCTATTGCATCACTATATATTCCTGCTTTAAGCCCTACAACAGCATAAATCAATAGTACCTTTTCTGATTCTCTATTTATTTGATATGCGTTTCTTATTTTTCTTAAAGCTTCTTTTATGTTTCCAACTTCAATTAGGTTAACTGTGTAGTTAATTAACGCTTCTAAATGGTTTGGATAGTATTCGATTGTTTTTTCGTAAAATTCTAAGCTTTTTTTGTTGCGACCTAATTTGTAATAACAATTTGCGATATAGAAGTATAGATAAGATTGGTTTGTTGCGATATTGATTGCTTTAAAAAACATGTTAATAGCTTCTTCGTAGCGTTTAATATCATAGTATAGAATGCCTAAGTCGGAAATAGCCATTGTGTTTGCAGGGTCTTCAATAATTGCTTGTTTGTATAATGATTCTGCTTTTTCATAATTATTTTGTTTGTAATAGCAACTGCCGAGTCTATATATAGCATTTGAATTGTTGCTATTTATAGATAATGCTTTTTCGATTTTTTCTTTTGCTTCTTCATATTGTTTGTTATTAAACAAAGAAATACCCCAAGCAAGGAAAAATTCAGAATCTTCAATTCCCTTTTCTAATCCTTTTTGAAATACTTCAAAACATTCTTCAGCTTTATATAGCGACATGTAGTTTTGCGCTAATAAAATATAAATGCTTGGGTTTTTTTCATCTTCTTCTAAAGCTCTTTGTCCGTATTCAAGAACAGCAATGTAATTTTTTTCTTTTTTATAGCAAAGCGCCAAATAGTAATTTAAGTTTTTGTAGTTCTTTGATAAATCTGCCAACTGTTTAAATTCAACAAAAGCTTCATTTATCTTGTCTGTTTCAAATAACATTACTCCTAGCAAGAAAAACACGTGTGGGTTCGTTGGGTTTAAAAACTTTGATTTTTTTAGCATTTCAACAGCTTTGTTCTTTTTTTGTTGTTTTGCATATAAAATGCCATAATTTAAATAAACTTCCGAATCAGATGGTGCAAGTTTTAATGCTTTTTTAAGTGTTTCTTCTGCTTCGTCAAATTTCTCTTGTGCAACAAGCACACTACTCAAAACAGAATATGTATATGCATTTTGAGAATCTCTTTCTATCGCTTTTCTTAATGTAAGTTCTGCTTTTTCATATTCTCTTAATTTTGCATATATGATACCTAAGCTAATACAAGGTTTTGGGTTTTGATTAGACATCATAACCGCTGTTTCAAGTTTGTCTATTGCTGTTCCAAAATCCTTTAAATCAGCAAAATGCATTGCCCAATTCGTGTATGCAAGTGATGGAATTTCAATGTTATTAGAACATTTCAAATACTGGCTAGTGTAATTATCTAGCTTTTGTATTTTTTTAAGTATTTGAAGAAAAAATTTTTTCATAATATTGAGTCCACTATTTCCCTGAATGCTCCATTGCCACCGTTATTTTTTGTAATGTGTATTCCTTCTAATTCTTTTACTTTTGAATGCGCATCAGGAACAGTTATTGGGTAGCCTACATAATTTAAACACTCAATATCATTTATGTCATCTCCTAAATAAATTATATTTTTAGGATTTATATTGTATTTTTCAATTAACTCTTTCAGAACTTTAATTTTATTTCTTTCATTTTGAAAAGTATCTACTGTAGAAAATTTTTCTTTAATAATATCAATTGCAGCGGATTTTTCTCCAGAAATCACTGCAAATTTGATGCCACGTTTCACAACGATTGCAATGCCCATAATATCCTTATAGTCAATCTTTTTAGAAGTTCTACCGTCTGAGAAAACTTCTAATTTGCCGTCTGTGAAAATCCCATCAAAATCACTTACAATAAGTTCAATATTTTTAGGTGAAAAGTTCTCTTTATTCATAACTTTATTAATTATATAGAAATATAGAATATTAAAACAATTATTTTTTTTAAGTAAAGTTACAAAAATATAAAAAAACCACTTGATTATTTATTTTGCTTATGTTTTTATAAAAATGAGCTTGAAAGTTATCCTCTTTAAAACTTGAAAGTTCAACGGCTGCAAAGGGGTACGAGATATTAAGTGAGTGCAGCGGTCATAATAGACATTAGCTTGAAGTCATGATTCTCAAATCCCAAAAAACAACATAGCAGTAGTAAAAAATGGAGAGTAAACCAAATGGTTAAAATTAGATTAAAAAGATTAGGTTATAAAAAGAACCCAGTATATAGAATCGTTGTTTTGAACTCTACAACAAAGAGACAAGCAGCTCCTATTCAACAATTAGGTTTCTATAACCCAAAAACAAAAGAAATGAAATTAGATAAAGCAGCAGCACTTGATTGGATTAAAAAAGGTGCTCAACCAACAGAAACAGTTCAATTCTTAATCGATAGATGTAAAGAAGATGGTACATTAGATTACCAAAAGAAAGAAACTGTTAAATTATCTAAAA
>CAZNLZ010000017.1:0-13134 GCA_964574225.1 uncultured Muribaculaceae bacterium
GTAAACAAAGGTACATCTTTTTCTCTATGCAATGCTTTTGGCTTATCTTTCATATTTGAAAATAGTGTAATTGAATGCCACAAGATATTCATCATAGCGATGTGTCTTTGTTTGTCATACTCATAATAAATATTCTCAGAAGGAATGCCTCTTGTTGTAAAAGATTGTTTTAAGTATTCAACCGTCAATGCCATATTTTCTACCATTTTATCGAATAAAACAGCAGTATTTGCATTAGATTGTTGATATTCAAGAAATTGTTTATACATATGGCTTGATACAAGCCCCATTCTTTCTTGAATAACAGATACTTTTCTAGCTGAAGTTTCTAAATTATCAAAGTTATCGTTCAAATAATTCCTTCTCTTTCTGATTTCATTTTATTAGAAAATCAATCTTTATGAAACTATTTTAAGCTTTTTTATTACAAAAACGAATACTTAATTTACATTATTTTGTTTATAAAATATTATTATATATATGAAAATTGTAATTGTTGGTTATGGTGAAATGTTGCAGGCAATTGTGTCTGGTGTTTTGAAAACAAAACATCAAATTGTTGGTGTATTCAGACACGATAATGTTTTATGTAAACCATTTTTTTCAAGAATTATTGAAAAATTAAGACCATCTATTGATTATAATTATGTTAAAAATCTAAAATTATATGATATAAAAGCGAACAGTGTTAATTCTAAGAAGTTCAGAGATGAGATAGAAAAACTAAACGCAGATATTATATTGGTTGCATCTTGGAGTGAAAAATTTTCAATGCAGACAATAAATATGCTTAAGTTTGGCTGTGTTAATGTGCATCCAGCTTTGCTTCCTAAGTATCGAGGGCCAAATCCATATATACATGTTATTCTAAACAAGGAAATAAAAAGTGGTGTTACGTTTCATCAAATGGATGTTAATTATGATACAGGGGCTATTTATCATCAAGCAGAAACAGATGTTTTAGCTAATGATACAGGAATGTCTTTAAAATTAAGATGTTGTGACCTTGCTCATCAAGAAGTTCAAATTTTTCTTCAAGATTTTAAAGAAAAATTTGCAAATCCGGTTAGTCAAAATGAAAAAGAAGCAACATATCAATCACAATTTCCGCTCGCAGGCTGTATTTTAGATTTTGAAAAAGAATCAACAGATGATATTGATAGAAAAATAAGGGCGTTAACTCCTTGGACTAAAACATTTATTCCTCATAAAAATATGTTTTTCGAGTTTGAAAACTATAAAATATACAATGATTTATGTGAGAATGACCCTGCGCAAATTACTAGAATTACACAAAATTCGGTATTTATTGTTTGTGCAGATAAAAAAGTAATTGAATTTTCAGGATTAAAATTAAAATCGCCATTACATAGCTTGTTTACAAGTTTGTATTTGCATAAATTTATAAAAATTAATTCTAAAGCCGTTTAATGTTGTATAATAAATAAAAAATAGATGGGATATAAAACTATGTTAGACTTACATGCGATATATGAAATTATAACTTTTGCAATTGGGGATACAAAAGCTGGTTCTAAAATGGGAAAATTACAAGTTAAAAACTTGGATAATGGCACTGTTTTAAATTGTATTTTATGGGAAGAAACGCTTAATCGTTTAGACTCTAAGCTGTTTAGAACAAACAATCATATAAGAATCAATGCAGGGACTTATAATGAAAAATATAATAACTGTTTAGTTTCTGATATTGCTTTGGTAAAAGAGGCAAAATTGGGTTTAGATGAAGAACAAAGAGAAGAAATCTTTGCTAAAATAATGGGATTTGTTAATGAAATCCAAGATAAAAAACTTTCAGAGTTTGTCGCTGGGTTATTATTTGAATATGAAAAAGAATTTAAGATTACGCCGGCTGCAAAACTTATGCATCATAACTACATTGGCGGTCTTTTAGAACATACTTATGAGTGTTTAGATATTGCTAAAGTGGTTTTGACAAAGTGTAATGATAAAATCAATCCAGATATTGTTTATGCAGCTTGTATTCTTCATGATTTTGGTAAGATTTTTGAATATGTTGTTGATACTGAAACTGGTTTAATTGAATATAATGAAGAATTCAGAAAAGATTGGAGAACTCACTCTCAATGGGGATTTTCAATTTGTATGAATAATGGATTTAAAGAGATTGCTAAAATGATTGCAGCACATCACGGCAGAACAGATTGGGGCGCATTAATTGATTTAAATGAAAAAGATGCTGAACCATATATGTATATTATTCACCACGTTGATGATTTATCAGCAAAATTTGGTAAAATTTCAATATCAGATATAGGCTAGAGGTAAAAAATGAGAAAATTATTTTCTTTAATATTAACATTATCAGTGTTGTTTACTATGACAGCAACTTTTTCTTATGCGGCTATTAGTAAACAAATTAATGCAAATATAAAAACAAAGAAGGTTCCTGCTGGAACAGTTATCAAATTGAAAGTTTTAAATCCTGTTAGTTCAAATAAAAATAGTGTTGGTGACCAATTTGATTTAATGGTTACTGAAAATATTTTGGTTAATAACGCTGTTGTTATTCCTCAAGGAAGTGTTGTAAGAGGTTCTTTAGAAGAAGTTAGTGCTTCTAAAATGCTTTATAAGGGTGGAATGATACGTTTGTATTTTGACCATATAGTTAGTGCAACAGGAAAACAAGTTCCATTTTATGCTGGTATAAGCAATAACCCAAATACTACTTATGATGGTGCTTTAAGCAGTAAAACAAACTATATGACAGCGTTGACAAAGACCGCAGATACAACTAAAACAATTGTTGTAAAACCGACAACATGGGCTTGGGAAAAGGGTGAAGATTTAGGTAATGGTTATGCAAAATATGTTTTTGCTCCATTAACAGCAATTGTTAGTGCACCAGTGGCTGGTATTTATTTTATTGGAGACGCTGTTGCAGATGTATTTAAAAAAGGCGAAAATATTAGTATAAATCAAGGGGATATTCTTCAAGTTGAGTTAGTAAAACCAATAGACATGCCGGTTTACTAGTATGACATTGGCTGATATTGAGTTTGTAATAAAAAATATTTATGGAGTAATTGTGCAATCACGAGAAAAAAGGATTGCACAATTATTGTTGAAAAATGCATTAAAGCTTGCAACGGTTGAATCTTGTACAGGTGGTTTGATAAGTTCGAGAATGACAGATGTTTCTGGTTCAAGTGCGTATATTTTTCAGAATTTAGTTACCTATGCGAACGAAGCAAAGGTTAAAATGCTAGGTGTAAATCGTGAAACGATAGAAAAATATGGTGTTGTAAGTGAACAAGTTGCTCTTGAAATGGTTAAAGGAATGATTGATAAATATAATTGTTCTATTGCAATGTCAACAACGGGTATTGCTGGTCCATTAGGGGCAACAGAAGATAAGCCTGTTGGGCTTATTTATATTGGAATTGGTAATGACAAAATCCAAAAGACATATAGATTTGAAGCGAACCCTAAAATTTCTCGCAGACTAATGAAATATGCTTTTTCTAATAAGGCATTAGATTTATTAATTGAATTTTTAGAAGAAAATTATTGATATTGTTGTTTTTCAAAGTAGTATATGCGATTTAGTGGCCAGAAAACAACTTTTGCTCTACCGATAAATCTATTTTCTTTTAAAATTCCCCAATAGCGTGAGTCTGATGAACTACCACGATTATCACCCATCATAAAATATTCATCATCACCTAATATCATTGGTCCACAAACCATATTGCTTGTGCATAAAGGATATTCAAATTTATTCATAATATAAGGTTCTTCTAAGGGTTTATCATTAATCAAAACATCTGTTGAACCGTCATCATTATGTCTTATTTCAAATTTTTCTCCAGGTAGCGCAACTACTCTTTTGATAAATGCTATATCTTTGCAGAAGAAGCCTGTCAATCTAGAGAAAACAGAAATTGGGTCAGTTTTTAATTTCGTTTCTGGCGGATAAAAAATCATAACATCACCACGATTTGGTGTTGTAAAAAATCTTGAAACTCTTTCGACAAAAACTCTATCACCTTCAATTAATGTTGGTTTCATTGATGCAGACGGTATCCAACGAACTTCGCAAATAAAAAATCTTATTATAATTAGTGCTATTATGACAAATACAATTGTATCAATTGTCTCTTTAACTGTTTCTTTATTCATTAAATCACCTTATATAAATTTTTGCTTAGGGTAATTAATTCCTCTTTATATTGATTATCCTTTATATCATCTAATGAGGCAATAGCCTTAGTTGCATATTTTTTTATCAATTCTATTGTTTTTTCTTTAATTTTCTCTGATTGTACTTCTTTTATAATTTCTTTTTCAGAAAGATTTTTAATGTTTTTATTTAGAAGAATTATTGGAGCTGTATAAATTTTATTGTGGATATCACTTAGTGTTGGTTTTGTAATATCTGTTTGAAGTACGTTTTGCAGGTCATCTTTTATTTGAAAAGCAATTCCAAAATTAGTTGCAAAATTAATAGCAGTTTGGGTTTCTGCTTTTAATAATAGACTTGCGGATAAAAGAGAAGCTTCAAAAAGTTCTGCCGTTTTGTTTTTTGATTTCTCGATATATTCTTCCATTGAAGGAATTTCGCCTTTGGTAAAATGTTGATTAATTTCACCTTCGCACATATGTTTAAGTGAATTTGCAAAAATATTTATACATTCGATATTTTGGCACTTTGCTAAGAACTGCATAGCAAGCGCAAGAAGATAATCACCAGCAAGTACACTAAGATTATTTCCTAATTGTTGATTGAGGCTTAAATTCCCTCTTCTAGTTAGCGCATTATCAATGATATCATCGTGAATTAATGTAGAGTTATGTATTAATTCTGTGCAAATGGCAAGATTAATTATGTCATTGGTTATTTCTTTTTCTAATGCTTTTGTATAGAGAAATATAATTTGGGATCTAAGCCTTTTTGATTTAGAAAAAATAAAGTTTATTATATTTTTAGAAATCTGATTTTGTCTTTCTGTTAGGCAATCAGATAGAATGTTTTCAAATTTAATTAATTCTTGTTTAATAATTTTCAAAACGAAAAATTCCTTAATTAATGAAGCTAAATGGGGTCACCCTGAACTCGTTTCAGGGTCTGCTTTCTTGAAAGATGCTGAAACAAGTTCAGCATGACAATTTATTTATTTCCTTGAGATATTAACCTATTTTAATTTTAATATAAAGACTGACAAAATAAATCATGTTTTGGTTTTATATGACCAAGAAAGAGATTAAGATGAATGTATTAGAAAATATAAAGACACCAGTTAGTGTTCAAAATGAAGTAAAACCTGTTAAACAACAAGACGCTCCAAAATTGGACTATAAGCCTGATTTATTGGATATTGCTAGTGAAAAAATTATCAACAAACGTGATATTACAGATACTGTAACTATGCCAAGAGCTATTTTTAAAGGTTATTTATGTTTTACGGCAGGTACTGCAATTAATGCTATTGCAGGCATGCTAAAAAATGACAAAGCAAAGAAAGGCTTGGGTATTGCAGGAAATTTAATCTCAATTTTAGGTACTTTTAATTTCGTAAAACCATTTTTAATAAAAGAAAAAATTTGACTGAAACACAAAAATAATTTATCGTAAATATGGTAGTAATATAGGTATAAATTATGACAAGAGTTTTATGTTGGTTGATATTTTTAGCTGTAATATATTTTGGATGGCAGTCTGGTTGGTTCCAACCAATCTTTGATTACTTTTCAGAGTCTGCAAGAGCTGCAAGACAAGAAAAAGTAATACATCACGAAGATGGTAGTTATACAGAAGTAAAATACAGAAATGTATTTGATGTATTAACTTCAGGAAAACTTTAAAAAAGTACTTGAAATTAAAAATTGTGCATGTATAATTAAACACATAAAGGACGCGAGAGTAATTCAGTGGTAGAATGCTTCCTTGCCAAGGAAGATGTCGCGAGTTCGAGCCTCGTCTCTCGCTAATAGAAACCGTCAGACAATAGTTTGGCGGTTTTTATTTTGTTCAAAAAGGAGTAAAGAACGAGCGACAGTCGCGATACAAAACGAATTGGTAGAGCTAGAGCGAGACCAATGAGCTTGTATCCGGAGTTGCGAAGCAACGAAGGTGTGAGAGCATATTGTCTCTCGCTAATAGAAACCGTCAGACAATAGTTTGGCGGTTTTTATTTTGTTTAAAAAGGAGTAAAGAACGAGCGACAGTCGCGATACAAAACGAATTGGTAGAGCTAGAGCGAGACTAATGAGCTTGTATCCGGAGTTGCGAAGCAACGAAGGTGTGAGGGCATATTGTCTCTCGCTAATAGAAACCGTCAGGCTTCTACCTGACGGTTTTGTTCGTTTAAAATTTTTATTTTTCTATTTGATTTCTTTAATCATAATCCTTTCGTCAACAGAAATATTTCCGTTATAACCAGTATTTACTTGTGAATATGATATGTACCAAGAAACCAAATCGTTTCTTATTGCCGCAACATAGTTTTGTTTTGGATTAAAAGTTTGTGCATTTTGGTCTGTTGGGTCATATAATACCCAGCCGTAATTATCATAATAAACTTCAACCCAAGTGTGTTTTTGGTCTTTCTCACGTGCTATGTTTCCAGATACTACTCTTGCTGGAATACCTTTTGCTCTACATAGAGAAACCATTGCAATTGCATACTCGCCACACTTACCTCTTCCAGCTTTTAATGCTTGAACTGCACTTGTACCGTGTGTTGTTGTTGTGTAGTGTATTTTGCTTTTTACGTATTTAAATATATTAGCAACAATTTCTTCTTTTGAGTTCCCTGTTATTTTACTTGCTATATCTTTAATGTATGGGTGATCTACTTCAATATTGTTTTCAGCAATTAAATACCTTTTTAAGTTGTTTTCTTTTTCTAAGTTTTTATTTAATTTTTTTGCTCTTGTTATATCATATTTTTTCATATCAGCAAATGCATCAATTGCATATACATACTTTCCTGCTTTTAGGTCTCTTAGATTGTACTCTGCAATTATATTTGTACCCGTTGAATATATTTTTGTTGGTTTTGGTGAAATGTTTAACTTAGAAATATATTGTTTTCCATACTCATCTTGTGGAATTGGGAATTTAAAAGTTGTTTTATCTACTCTGCCATCAACGTTTAAATGATATTCGTGTCTATATTTGTATTTGGTATAGCCAACAAGTGATTTTGTTTGATTGTCATTGTATAGTAGTTGGTTCATTTCGGCGTCTGACATTTGCTTGTGAACGCCTTTTATATTATATGCTTCTGATTGTTGAGGTCTATGTGTATTTTCGCTATTACCGCCAGAGATGTATAATGCAAAGAAAATTATAGCTCCAACTGTGCAAAGAAGTACTTGATGTATAGTTTTCATAAAATTCCTTCCGGTTTGTTTCTATTTTTGTTAAATTATATCAGAATTTTATGAAATCAAATACTTTTGTTGCAAATGCAACAATTATTTGTAGTCCCAACAATGTATTTGTCCACAGTACCTACAAACGGCATGATTATTCATAAAACTAAGGTCTGGAATAAAGGTATAACCGTCAACTGTAATTTGAATATCGCCATTTTTAGTATTGCCAATATCAAAGGTTTTTGAACCTTTGTATTCAGGACTGAACATTAATTCAAACTTATCTACCGAATTGCATTTTCTGCATTTAAACATATTCCCTAATTAATTCTTTCCTTTTTTACCCGTTGCTCTCTTAACTATTTCATCGGTACTTTTTGAAAATTCTTTAATTTTTTCTGAATCGTACAATTTGTATAGTTCAGTGAAGCAACAACATCTGAAAGGAAGCGTAAATCCTATAACTAGGAAATATACTATTGATGAATATGCGTGCATTGCAAGCTCTGTTGCGTTTGTGCTTGTATTTAATATTGATAAATTTTCGTTAAATTCTGCAATTGGTAGTAATGTGCAGAATATTTCAAATCTTGTTACTGCAAATGTAGTTAATGAGATTTTTTCGTTAACCCACATAAATAATTCTGGTAAAAACCAATATGTTAATATTCCACAAAGGATTAACATAATTGAAGTTGGGATAAAATTACTTTTTACTAATTCAAAACTTCTTGAATATGCTTTAAATGCAGAGACATCACCTTCAAGTGCTAATACTTGGAATGCAAGGCATAAAAATATTAATAAAGGTGGAAATATCGCTGATAAACTAACTAAAAGTATTAGCATGATATAGTTTGGTAATTTTCTTTTTATTACATTATTGTTTGCTACAAAATCAATATTTTTAGATTTTTTACCTTTCGGTGCTGTAAAAAACAGTATATTTAATGAAGCAAAAGCGATAATAAAATCGAAAAATGCTTTTAAGAAAATTACAAAAAGAGGCGCAAGTAAAACAAAAAATGTAGTTAATAGATTTTTTTCGTTTGCAAAAAATCCATTGATGTTTTTTATATTTTCAATATTTATAGCAAAATAATATGTTGCGATTAGAATAAGAAGTATTGAAATAACTTGTCCGAAAATTGGGAAAGCAAGATATTTTGCACATTGATCTAGGTATAGAAAATAAGTTCTTATACTTGAGAAAAATATTTGGAAAACGCCTATAAATTTATTTGATTTTTTTCTTGCCATACTTCCTCTTTTCAGAATTTTATATTAGCATATTAAATATATTATAAATTGAGTTTATCATGAGAAAAGAAGAATTAAAAAATTTATTATCATCTTTCTGCGAGGAAGATTACTATAAAAATATTGATTTGCATGTTCATTCATATGAGTCTGACGGCAAAATGACACCGAGAGATATTGTTGAACAAGCAAAACGTAAAGGACTTAAGTATCTTTCAATTTGTGATCATAATAATATTGATGCATATTTGAATTCTAATATATTGAGTGAAGATATGGTTATAACAGGTGTTGAGTTTGATTGCTTTTATAAAGGTGTTTTAATTCACATTTTGGGTTATGGAATTGACGTTGACAATAAAGAGATAAAATCTTTATTCTCTAATTCAAAGTTAGATTGTCGTTCTAACTTATTTAGAATAATGAAGTTAAGAAATCCGAAAGAAGTTATTGAAAAAATTAATAAAGCAGGTGGTATTGCAGTTCTTGCCCATCCTTGTTGCTATTGGACATTTAATTTAGATGGATTTATTGGCGATTTTGCGAGAATGGGTGTAGAAGGTGTTGAAGTTTACTATCCATATAATGGAATGAGAAGCATTGTAAAATTCCACTCACGCAAGAAAATTGCTGATATAGCTGATAAATATGGCTTGATAAAAACTGGTGGTACAGATTCTCATGGTAAGAATTTGTTATAAATCTTGAGTTATCTTTTTAAGATAATCTTTCACTCCAGTTGTGATTAGTAAGTTTTTTTCCTTATCACAAAAATCATCCAAAATTGTTATTCCTGTTGATTTTTGACCTTTTTGTATGTATAGCAAACCTAAAAGAACATCATTCAACGGAGAGTCCTTTTTTGAATGGTATAGTGCAATTTTTTCATCCAAAAGACCAAGTTTTTTATAATTTTCTGCTAGTTTTAAGTAATAATCAAAACATAAAACATTAAGACTTACTGCTTTTTCAAAACAAGGTCTAGCAAGCTCGTTATAGCCGATTTCTTCATAAGTTTTACCAAGATTAGTATAATAAACCGCTGATGCTTGTGAATTTGGGTTTAAATCAATTGCTATTTGAAATTCTTTTATTGCACCAAAATAATATTTTTCGCTTAAATATACTATACCTTTGTTATTGTGCCTATATGCATTATTCTGCGCTTTTATTTCGTGGTCAGCCGCAAAACTAGCTTGCTGACACAAAAATATTGTTAAAAGCCAAATTATGCATTTTTTTATAGACAATATTCAAGTCCTTCTTTTGCCATAAAGTAGTTCTTATTCTTCTTATTAAAGAAAGATTCAATAGATGTCAATTTTTCATCATTGTAAGAAGGGTCAAAATGGAAGAAAGCTAAGCTTTTTACATTTGCAGCTTTTGCTGTTTCATATGCCATATTAAATGTAGAATGACCAAATCCTTGCTTTGGTGCTACGCTAGATAAATAGTCTTCTGTTGTATATTGGCTATCATGAATTAACAAGTCTGCATCTTTAGCGAATAGTTCTAATTTTTTTGAACCACCGAAATAACATTCTGTATCTGTTGCATATACTAATGATTTATTTTGATATGAAATTTTGAAACACATTACCCCGTAGTTTGGGTGTGAGTTTGATTTCATAAATGAAATAATTACTTCATCTTTTTTTGGTGCAATTTCATTTGGGTCTGTAATGCGTTTTACGATTGGTCTTTCAGATTCTTTATTTAATATGATAATATCTGTTTCTGTGATATCAGAAATACAACAATCTGCTGTGATATCGTAAAGATTTATTGGAAAAGACTTTCCATAAATTAATTCAGATAAAGTTTCATCTAGACCTGTATCAAAACCACTATAACCAAATAAAGAAAATTGAGTATTTAATACATTAATTGGTTTAAAAAAGTTAAGCCCTTGAATATGGTCTTGGTGAACGTGACTTAATAGAACTGTAACTTTCATTGGTGTACGTTCTAAAACATTTTCTGCTGATGAAATATGTTCTTTAAAAATTTTATCTCCAAGAGGAATAATACCTGTTCCACCATCAAGAATAATTCTATGGTTTCCAGCTGTGACTTCAACGCAAGACGTATTACCGCCATATTTTAGATAATCTTTATTTGCAATAGGGTAAGAGCCTCTAACGCCCCAGAATTTTACTTTGAAATCGTTTTTTTTCATAAGTCCTCTTAGTTTTTTTCTATTGTAATTACTGTGTTTCTATCTTCAGGTTTTCCGTAATATCTTGCTCCACCTAAAGTAAGGATTCTTGTTTTTGCTTGTAAATCCTTTAAGTTTGTTTCCATAAATTTAATGTTGAATTCAACTTTATTTCGTTTATTTTTAACTTCTACAATTCTAAAAGAGTTTGGATAACCAGCTAGTGCTGGGGTTGATACATGTAAGATATTCCCTCTTTTTTTAATTTTAGTCATATGGTAATGTCCAGAAAATATAGCAATTGGCATTTCATATTTGTTTAAAACGGCTTTAAATTCTTTTGCATTAAGTATTTCGTGGTGCGGAGAATCAAATGGTGGCAAAAGAGGAAAATGTATAAATATTAAAACAACATCTCTTTTTGATTTAGAAAGTAAATTATCAAGCCAATTTAACTGTTCTTCTGGAATTATTCCGTTTGAAGAAATACCTTTGTTTTTTGCTCCATCCATTACAATAATTCTGTAACCATTTTTTTTGAAAGTATAGTATGTATTATCAAAAGTATTATTTGGGTTTTTTTCTTTTAACTCTTTTAAAAGATTTTTCTTTGTAAGATAACCATCAGTGGTTGTATCGTGGTTCCCGATAACGTAGTACCAAGGGTAATTTAAAGTATTTATAACTTGTATTGCACCATCAAGTGACTCTTTGTTTGGTTTGTCAATAACATCACCAGTTAACATAACAAAATCAATATCTTTTTCGTTGTTAACTTGGTTTACCGCATCAGTTAATAATGGTTTTGTCTTAGAAAGTAATTTGTATTCATTATCATTTCTTACAGTAGAGAAATGTATATCTGAAATTTGAGCGAATTTTAATGTTCCAGAAAAAGAAGGTTGGTCACTAATAAAGAATAATATTGTGACGACGAAAAGTATGTATAAACAATCTTTTAACAATTTTCTCATAGTTTTGATTATATCAGATAACGTTAAATATCTCAAAAATATTGTTTTTGCCTGAAAAAAAGTTTAAACTTATTTTAATGAGTAATGGAGTTAGTTTTAAAAACATATTTTTCGGATTAATTTTGGGACTTGCAATAATTGTTGCGGTAGATTTTTTCTTGAAACCTTATCAGTATGTAAATTTGGGTTTTATAAATAAAGCGTTAGAAAAAACTCGTCAAGTTCAAGAAATAGCACCGCAAAGGCTATATGTTAATGCGTATAGACAAGCTCGATTCGGGTATGTTGATACATATATGAACGGACAAGATTGGAATAGATGGCGCTATAGATATTCTTCTAAAATTAAAACCCTTGAAGATGCTAATGTGGCTATAAACACGATGCTTGCAAGTTTAAATGACCCATATACGAAATTTTTACAGTCAAAATCTTTTTCAGAGCAAAAGATAATTTTAGATTCTAAAATAACTGGTGTTGGTCTTATGTTCAATAAAGTTGGGGATGAAGTTGTTGTTAACCACGTTTTGAAAAATTCTTCTGCTCAGTCTGAACAAATTATGGCTGGTGATACGATTGTTAGTATTAATGGCATAAAAACAAAAGATATGACGCAAGAACAGATTCATGCGTTAATTGAAACTTCTAAAAATAAAAATATAAATTTTGAAATTAAAAGAGGAAATGAAGTTGTAGTAAAAAATCTGAAAAAGACCCAAATTCCTATTGATACTATGAAATATCGTATTACAAAGGATAATATTGCGATAATTACGTTAGCAAATATTATGGGCTCTAAAGCTGTTTTGGATTTTAAGAATATACTTGAGAAAACAAATTCTACAAAAGGAATAATTATTGATTTAAGAAATAATTATGGTGGAATTCTGGCTAATGCAGTAATAATGGCTGATTTTATGATTAAAGATAGTCAAATTGTTAGTATTAATTCAAAAGGAAAAATAAAATATCAAATTTATGCAGATGAAGATATTGTTTTTTCTCCTAAACCAATTGTCATTATTGTTAACAAAAACACAGCTAGTGCTGCTGAAATTTTAGCTGGAACGTTAAAAGATAATGCAGGCGCTATATTAATTGGTGAGAGAACATATGGTAAAAATTCAATTCAACAAATAATTCCAATGACAAATGCATCTGGATTAATGATTACTTCTTCAAAATATATTTTGCCAAACGGAGAAGACATACACGATGTTGGAATTGAACCTGACTATTATGTTGAAAAACATCAAGTTATGAAGGAAGCTATCAAATTAATCAATCAGGTAGTGAAAAATAAGAAATAAGATGTTATAATTAGGTAGCTCTATGCGGGTATTTATTTTGTTCCTACATCTTGATTAATAGGGAAAGTTG
>CAZNLZ010000018.1:0-12800 GCA_964574225.1 uncultured Muribaculaceae bacterium
TGGGTATTGGTCGTGGTACAGGCGAAGGCAGAGCTTTAGAAGCTGCAAAAGCTGCAATCAATTCTCCATTATTAGAAACATCAATCAATGGTGCTTCTGGTGTTATTATGAACGTAACTGGTGGACCAGATATGACTTTATTTGAAGTTAATGATGCTGCACAAGTTGTTCATGATGCTGTATCTGAAGATGCAACATTCCACTTTGGTTCAGTTATTGATGATAAAATTCAAGGAGAAATCCAAATTACAATTATCGCAACTGGTTTTGAACTAAAGAAAAACGAAGTTGATAAATACAATCAACAACAAGAAGCAACAAAAATGCCAGATGCTATGGACTTTTTCGGTGGCGCAAATTTAGGTGCTCCAGCTCCAAAAGTAAATAAGCCAGCTGGTGAGTTTGCTAATATTCTTGATATTCCAGAATTTTTAAAGAAATAGCAAGATTAAATATTTAAAAAGAGGTGGTATAAATTACCACCTCTTTTTTTATGAAACGGGGAATTATAAATTTAATGCTTCTAATGTTTTTTGACTTGCCACAATAGACGTTATTGGTTGGTTACCAAACACATAGTTTGCAGTTGCTTGTATGTCTGCAACTGTAATTTTATCGATAGTTTCTAACATGTATTCAATATGTTTCAAACCATATGCAGAGTTTCTAATCATATGTGTTTGGCTATTTAAACCAGAATTTGCTTCTCTTTCGTTAAGAATTGAAGCTTTAAGAATATTTTTTGCTTGTTGTAGTTCTTCTTCAGAAACAGGTTGTGTTTTTAGCGAATTAACATTTCTATTAAAACCTTCAATTGCTTTTTTTGCATTGTCTGGTGACCCTTCCCCAATTGTTTCTGGGTCAGTTGTTGTTGAAATGTATAAACGCATTATACCTGTATCATTTTGTTTATCAGTGCTTGATTTTACTCTATATGCAAGTTTTTCATTTTCACGAAGGTCTAGGAATAATCTTGAAGACATTCCACCTGCGCCTAGAATTATGTTTAGTAATTCAATTTTTGTTTCATCTTCAACATTGTTAGTTGTTTTATATGTATATGCTTGAACAATTTGTGCTTGTGCGTTTTGTTCCGCTTGAGCAATTGTTTTTGCTTGAGTTATTGGTTTATATGTTTGAGTATGTAATTCTCTGTTTATTGCAGCTTGTTGGAAATTTGGCATTCCTGTTGCAAGGTTGTTGTGTAAAATGTCTTGCAAGTATGGTTTCTGTTCAACAGGAGCTGTGCAAGTTACTTCGCATTGAGATGTTGATAAAATTCTAGAATATAAATTTTGAATATCAGCCAATGTTAATTGTTCTAATTGTGCTAATTGATTTTCAATGTTGTCGTTACTTCTAATATCAGGGAAAATCGCATTGTAAGCTGATTGGAATGGTGATTTTTTTGAATTAGCCAAAACATCTCTTAGGTTTGCTTTTGCTCTTTCAAATTCGTTTTGTGTAAAGTTTGGGGTTGCAAGTGTTTCTTTCATTAAAGAAAGAGTATCTTGCATTTTGTCATCGTAAAAAGCTGCGTGGATATTAATGCCACTAGGAGTAGCATTTAATATCATATCTACGTTGTTTTTGTTTAGTGTTTTGTTGTATTCATCAACGCCTTTTATTGAACTTCCTCTGTTTAAAAGTTCGGAAAGAATCATAATTGCAGGAGCGCTAACGTCTTTCATTGTATCTGTTTGTATTGTCATTGAAATTGCGGATTTTCCCATTGAATTCGCTGGTATAATCGCTGTTTCAATATTGTTTTGAAGACGAAATTCTCTTATTTTAGAGTTTTCAATTTGAACATCTTGTTTTGGATTTGCTCCACAGAATGAGATATTTGCTTGTTTTGTATTTGCTGTTTTGTAGTTATTATTTATAGTTTCAGGTGTTGTTTTTTCAGCGTGTGCAACACATAATGAAACTTTATTTAAATCTAAGAATTTTTTTGCAGTTGCTGAAATATCAGTTGGTGTTAAAGATGAAACTATATTTCTAGATTTTTCTAAATAGTTATAGTCATTTTTTAATGCCATGTATGTTAGCATTCCATTTATGCCTTCAGAATATTCCGCTACATCATCTAGTCCTTTAATTAATATGTTTTTAGAATTTTGTAGTTCTTCGTCTGTTGGTGGATTATTTGCTATGTATGATATTTCTTCATATAAAATTTTTAGCACTTCTTCAACTTGTTCTTCTGGCAAGCTTATTGAAGAAATAATAGCTTTTGCACTATCTGGGCTATTTTGCATTTTCTCTACCATTAAAGCTGGTGAAATGCCGTATTTATCTAATGCTTTTGTTAATCTAGAATCAGAAGATTTTAAAATGTGTAATAGTACATCAATTGATTCTAAATCTTTGTCAGAAGTTCCTTGTGGCACTGCAAAAGCCATTGTTATATTAGATACGGGTGAGCCTTTTTGAATAATATCTTGTCTCATTGGTTTTTCAAGATACATTAGTGGTTCAGAGTGTCTTTGGTTTACTTTGCTATAATCTGCTGGTTTATTGAAATGTTTTGAAACTAGATTTATTGTTTCATTTACATCTACATCACCTGTGATTACTGTAACAGCATTGTCTGGTGTGTACCAAGTGTTATAGTAATCTAAAACTTTTGCTTGATTAAACGAATTAATATTTTGTTTTGTTCCTAATATAAAGTTTGTAGATTGAGTATCAATACTAAATAAATTTTTAAGTGCACGGCTTAAGGCAACATCTTCAATGTTGTCTTTATACATATCAATTTCTGATTTTACCGCTTCTTTTTCTTTTTCCAATTGTTCTGGTGGAAATGTTGGATATTGAGTTTGCGCTGCATTTAGTTTAATCCCTTCTTCTAAGAAAGAATTATCTAATAGTTGAAGATTCATATAATAATCTGTTGTATTAAAACTTGTTGAAGCATTTGTGTATCCGCCCATTGCAGAAACTTTTTTATCATATTCTTTTGGGGCTAAGCCTTTGCTTCCATTAAATAAGTTATGCTCAATATAGTGGCTCATTCCTCTAATGTCTTCAGTTTCATTTAAAGAACCCACATTGAACGTGGTTTTTATTTGAGTTGGACCTTTTTTAGGAAGAATGATTACTCTTTGTCCATTTGCAAGTTTGAAAACGCTGGCTTTATCTTGTAATCCAGGAATTGGGATTTCTCCAAGTTTTGTGTAGCCAATTGGGACATTGGTGTTAATCTGAGACATTCCAACAGAATGATTTGCTGGTAATTGTTGCATATTATTACCAAAATTCACCCCTAAATTCGCTTTAGGAGTTTCTGTTTCTTTTGCCCTTATTGCATTGTTTATCGGATTATTGGATATGCGCATAACTTACATTTTCACTTTTATATTAATAAAAAAGGTCAAAAATACAAAATATTGATATAATATTTTAGGTTTTTTAAAAATGTTTACATAAAAATTAGCAAAAAAGATGATGTTTAGTCTTTAAATTAATGGAATCAGAAATCATGGACATGAACAGAGTTAGCAGATTATATCCACAATATCAGAGAAGCCAAGACCGACGTCAACAAAATATCCCTGTTGCAGTTGAACGTCGTAGTGGGCGTGATAGACGTAGTGAGGATAGAGTTGTTTTAGATAAACAACTTACTCGTGATTTATATGATGTTAAAGCAAAAGTTGCTAAACTTGAAGCTCTTACCCCTAAAATTTTTGAAGAAAATGTCACTAAGCAAGCTCCTACATTTTCTTCTATGAATAACATGACTCAGGATATTTTAGTAAAAGAATCAAAACCTGATTATGCTGAAATTGCACGTAGAGAAGCTAAAATAGAAGATATGGAAGCAACAAAATTCCAAATAGGTATGATTGCGTTTGCTCTTATTGCTGCAGTTGGTTTATCAACATTAAGTAGTGCAGGAGCTGTAATTGCAGTTGGAACAGCACTTTATATTGGTGGTAGAATTCTAAAGACTGTCATTGCAAACCAAATTTCAGACGATAAAGAAAAAGATGAATAATTCTACCTTTTTTTGGGTAATTACTAATCAGATGTATTTATATTGATTTCAAAAAAATTCAGGTGTATAATTTCGCTATTATGATAGATATGTTTAAGAAAATTTTCAAAATTTTTGAAAGAAGAGAAGCTGAAATGGCTGAATACCCTTCTATTATTCGTTTTTCGGGGGGATTTTGATTATAACTTTGTAATGTCCTTGGACGAAAAAGAATATCCAAAATATCTTTCTCTTGCATATACTCGTAAATTTTTAAAAAATTTAAATTTAAGACATCCTAAAACATTAAATGAAAAAATTCAATGGCTAAAAATATATGATAATCTTCCAATTAAGACAAAACTTACTGATAAAGTTTTGGTTAGAGATTGGGTTGAAGAAAAAATTGGTGCTGAGCATTTAAAACCTGTACTTTGGGTGGGAAAATCTTTTGATTCTATACCTTTTGAAAACCTGCCTAATTCTTTTGTTATTAAGGCAAACCATGGTTGTTCTTGGAATATTTTTGTAAAAGATAAAGTTAGATTTTTGCAAAATGCAAGTCTCGTTGAATGTGCACAAGAACAAGTTAATGGTTGGATGTCTCAAAGTTATTTTGGTTGGAGCAATTTTGAGACACAGTATAAAAACATTGAACCGCAGATTCTTATAGAAGAGTACTTATCTGAAAACTCACAAACTCCAATAAAAGAGTTTGAAGTGTGGGTCTTTAATTCAAAACCTTTATTTTTCGAACAAAAATATTTAAACAAGGAAACTCATCAAAGAATAACAAGTGTTTATGATAGTAATTATAAAAAAATTGATTTGAAATTTCTTCCGGATAGTGTTGTTGATTTGAATTCTGAACCAGCTCCGATGTTGGAGAAGGCCGTAGAGTACAGTAAAGTGTTAGGAAATGGCTTTAAATTGGTTCGTATAGATTGGATTGAATGTAATAATAAATTATATTTTAATGAGATGACGTTTACTCCTCAGTCTGGTTATTTTTTGTTTAAAGACAAATATAAACAGTGGGGAATAAAGTTAGGAAGTATGTTGAAATTAAAATAAAAGAAATGGTGGAATTATGCAAGAAAATGGACAAGAAAACAATTTTTCTAATGAAAATTCAGCAAAAGAAGATTTAAGTAATCTTTCTGTTGAACAAATTAACCAGATGTTTGATGACATTGTTAATTTCTCAGACGATTATTTTTTAGCTTCTGCTGCAACATCAAGCAAGCATTGTCATAATGCTCGTTGCTAATAAGAGTAAATATATATGGAACTAAAGGTATCTCCTTGGGTCAATTCTAAATCATATCTTGCAGAAAAAGTATCCTCTGTTAGTTTTGTTGAAAATTTAAAAGAACAGGTACTTTATGTTTTTAAAGGTATATTATCTGATTTGTGGATATCCATAATTGAAACCGGAGATTACCAAAAAGTTAAAGAATTTGCCATAACTAATGGCATTGAAAGTGATTTGTGTTCTTATTTATCTGAGTTAAAGAAAAGTGAATTAATAATATCTGATGTTCCTAATGTTGAAACAAAAAAACAGATGTTGCCAACGCCAGTTAGCAAAAAAATTAAAAATTATGTTCATTTTGAAAAAATACAAACAAAAATTGCTTCTGAGAGAAATTTAATTTCTACATTGTACTTGGTATTAGGTTATGATTGTAATTTGAATTGTAAGCATTGTTGTAATCCAAAAAATGAAAAACAACAAAAAATCAATTATAATTCTGCAAAAAAAATAATAGATGAAGCTGTAAGTTTGGGAGTAAGCGAAATCTGTCTTACTGGTGGAGAAGCTACCATAAATAAGGATTTTCTAAAAATAGCAGAATATGTTCGTCATAAACATTTGAAATTGCATGTATTTACTAATTGTCAAAAATTACACGATGATAATGTGTTTTTTGATAAATTGGTTTCTTTATATCCTTCAGTGGTACAGATTAGTTTGTATAGTATGAATCCGCAAATACATGATTCAATTACTAAGGTGCAAGGTTCATGTCAGAAAGTTATTGAAGTAATAAAAAAACTAAGAGATAAAAATATTGATGTTTTGGTTACTTGTTTTCAAATGTCTTATAATTCAGGCGAAGATGATGAAGTGAAGAAATTTGCAAAATCTGTTGGGGCTCAATTCTTATCTGCTTGTTCTTTTATAAACAATATTGATAATAATAATCTATGTGCAAAGCTTTCTGAAGATGATATTAAAAATTTTTATATAAAAAATATTAATAAGAAAAATATTAGAGACAAATTTATAAAGAGCGACGAAGCTATATGTTCTGCAGGCTTGGATAAAATATGTGTTACTCCGAATTTTGATGTTACGCCTTGTATATATATGGATTACAAATTAGGGAACTTACAAACTTCTTCTCTTATTAATATTAAGCAAAACATTTTATCTGATTTTCGTAAAAAATTTATAATTTCAAATCTTACAGAGTGTTTTAATTATGATTATTGCGAATATTGTAATTTCTGTCCTACATACCCAAGTAATGAGGGTAATGATTTTATGGCGAAGTCTGATATTTTGTGTGAAGATGCTAGAATATATAAAGAGGTTTTGAAATTAAAGAAATTTTATAAAATAAGGTGACAGGATATGAAATATCAGCCATTAAAGGAAAAAAGTCCAAAAGATACAATAAAAAGAATAAAAGGAATTCTAAAAAAATTGAACATAGAAATATGTGAAAATGTTTTTGGAAAAAAGAAAATTAATGGTGATAATCTTTCGTCTTTACGTATTTACCTTAAAGAAAATAATAAATGCGGAACGAATGGAAAAGGTTCGTCTTCTGAATTGGCAAAAGCTAGTGCATATGCAGAGTTTATGGAAAGGCTTCAAACTCAATTTCTGTTTTTGTTTAGTAATAAAGATTATTTATATTCGCCGGATGAAAAGATTGTTAGAAATACTGAACTGTGTGATAATCCGATTTTTAAAAATATTGGAGAAAAAGAACTATTATTTAAGATGAATTATTTGGCTAATATGATTTGTTTTGATAATTCATCAAAAAATGATGATGTGATTTTAGTTCCATTTTTTTCATATAAAACAAAAAAGATTGAAGAATTACCTGTATATATTTTGTCCCTTATACATGGGTCAACGGGTTTGTCCGCAGGTAATACAGTTGAAGAAGCTTTGGTTCAGGGAATGTCTGAGATTTGTGAAAGATATGTTCAAACCAAGGTTATTAATGAAAATCTGTCGTTGCCTAATATACCAACAGAAAATTATATGAAATATGAAAAAATAAGGAAAATGATTCATATTTTAGAAGATAATGATTTTTCGATTTTACTAAAAGATGCTTCAATTGGCTTGGATTTACCAGTTATTTGTGCGGTCATCCTTGATAAAAGAGAAGATGTTGTTTCTATTAAATTTGGTTCTCATCCTAGTTTACCGATTGCGATAGAACGTTGTCTTACTGAATTTGCGCAAGGTAATGATATTGCATCGTCACAAAGGTGTATATCATTTGAGTCTTTTATTTCTTCATATGCATTAAATTCTATATTAAAAGATGGTGATATAAATATTTTGAATGAGAAAATTCAAAAAGGAAATGTATTTATAGAAAATTGTGAGTATATCAAAGAACAATTTTTTGATAGGGAATCTGCGTTTTTCTTTTCTGAAGAGACCTTTTTGTCTGTTGATAAAGAAACAGACAATAAAGTATGTTTAAAATTTTTGATGAATAGAATAAAGCAAATTACTGATGAGATTTTTGTTAGAGATGTTTCTTTTCTTGGTTTTCCGACTGTTATCATTACAATTCCTGAAATGATGTTTAATATAAATAAAAAGATAGAAGAAAAAATAGACTATAGGATAAAATTGCAAAAATATCTAGATGATGGCATGCCTCAATTTGAGTCTAATATTGCTTTTTTACTTCAATCTTTTCTTTCTCAAAGTAATCCTATTTCTCATAGTTCATACAAATCTCTTTTTGGAATTCCATATGAACATCTTGTTGTTTTATGTGCGATTTTTCTAGAAGATTTTTCGAATATCAAAAAATATACTGAAATTATTATAAAAAATAAGAAAAGCATTAATGTTTGCAAAAAAGAATTTATTACGAATATGGCAATTGCAAATAAATATTTTGATATGAAATCGAAAGGTTTGAACGAAGAACAATTGATGCAAAATATGCAAGTAGAATTTTCTGAAAATGATGTGAAAAACTTTAAGATATTTCTTAATTATTTATCCTTTGATAAATTAAAAAACATTATTTCAAAATATTATTTAAGTATAAATTCTGACCAAATGGAAAAAGATAAAAAATTCTATGATAAGGTCATAAAGAAAATAGTACAAATATATAAAGAACACTGCATTAATCAAGAAACGCTTTTAGATGTATTTAAAGATGTCTAGTCTGAAAACAAAAACAACAGAATAAATATCTAGACTGTTCGGCAACTTTTATGTTCTTTTGGGAACAATTGTAATCATTTTCCCACGTGGAGAGAAAACGGCTTCAACTACATTTGAACCTACGTGATGATTTGTTATTATTCTTCTTGTTCTATCTGTTCCTTTTATGTCACAAGGACTTTGAGTGTATATTGTTTTGAACAATTCTCTTAGTTTTTCTTTTGTTTCTTCTGTATAAAGTTCACTGATATCTGTTGCATTTTCAAGAGCAAACCTATCTATTGCACGTAATCTTGCATGTAAAATTAAACTTGGAGTTTCTTCTGTTCCATTTTCACCATATTGTAACCAGTCACTAGAATTTACAAAATCTACAAATTCTTTTGGTAAATTTTCTTGAATAGCTTTTACGTGCAAATATTCAGAAGCATCTTCTTTTAAACCTAATTCTGATTTATTCAAGCCCAATAATCTTGTTAGATTTTGGTATGACTCATCTGAAATATTCATTTTAAACGCAATTTCTTCTGCAATTTTCTTTGCTCGATATTTTGTATGCGTTTCTTCTTTTGCTTCTGGCATTGTTGCAAGGAAAGTCTGACCTTCTTGTGCGTTAAATGCTTTGTTCAAAGTTGAAATAAGATGTTCGGTTGTAATTGCATTTTCATCTTTTAGTTCTTCAAGATTAACAGCTTCAATGTTATCTGCGGTTATTGTTAATGGCAGATTTCTTTCATTTAGTTTTGCTTGTAGGGCGCTTAAAATTGTTGTTGCTTTAGTAAAATCAACATCCTTAGGTAAATTACTTAAAAAGTCTAGTAATTTTCTTCCAGAAATATTTGAAAGGTTATATTGTCTAAAGAATTTTTCCATTTGGTTTAAAGAAGGTACTTGCTTATCTGCAACAAGTGATAGTACCTCTTTTCTTAATTTTTTATCAGGCATTTTATCTAAGAAGCTACCCAATCTGCTTTGCGATTTTAATAAGAAACCAGAAGTTGCAAAATAGTTAATTCTTTGTTGTGTTTTTGTTGGATTTTTAGTATCTGATATTGCTTCTAATACACTTAAGCAATTTTCTTTATATGCTTGGTTTCCTTCTTCAAAGTCTATTTCATTCGCATTTATAAATTTAATTAGTGTTTCTTTGTCTGGGAAAAATTTCTCAAATCTGCCAAGTTCTTGGAGTTTTTGTTGGTATTGTTCTGAGTTTGAGGAATTTAAGTAAGCAATATTTTCTAATACAGAAGCTATGCTTTCTTCTCCTTTGGCAAAAGAAGCATAGTATTCTTTATACACATCAAGTGCAGTTTGTCCAGCAAAGAAGCCACTTTCATCAGAACTAATATATTCTTCGATTTCTTGTTTTATTGCTTTGAATTTATCCCTTTCTTCTTTTAGAAGTTTTATGGCAGGCGTTTTTTGTTTTCTTGCAATTTCTATTATTTGTTCTGTTGTTGGAAGTTCAAATAACTGAATAAATTCAGCTACTTCTGATGACTTCATTGATGTTTTCTTCTTTTCGCCTGATATTTCTTGGTATAAACGAAGAAGAGCATTAGAATCTCTTAAATTATATTTTTTAGCTAAATCTATTAAAGATTTTATGTTATTTAGGTTACCGGTTTCATCGTCATAAACAGCGTTAATAACATCTGCAAATTTTTTATAGAACTCACTGGCTTCTTCATTAGTTGAGCCTTTTATAGTCGCAATACACGCTGTTAAGTGTTTTTTATTTACAAGCTGCATAAATATATCATTTGATGAATCTTCAATGAATGTTTTGCTTGCAATTGCATTAAAATCTCCAACAGAAACTTCGCATTCTTTTAAGAATTCATAAAAATCAACTTTTTCTTCTGCGGTTTCAAATGTTGTTGTTGGTGAAAATAATTTTAAAGCTTGAGATTTAAATTTGTTGTGTTGAGTCGCAATATCTATAACTCTTTCAAGTCCAGCAAGGCTTTGACCTTCATTTTTGTCATAGAAATAATCAACAACATCACAAATATTAGAATATACTTTCTGTGAGTCTTTTCCTACGATTTCTGACAAAAATGAAATTTTAGAATCATAAGTTGCTTTAACATAATCAATGGCTTCAATTTTATCTGAAATTTGATTAAAATCATTGAATTGTGGTTTCAAATGTGCAAATTTTGTGTCAAAATCTGATGATTTGCTTACTCCAATTTTTCTTAAAAATTCTGGGTATTCGTTTAGTCTTTCAAAATTTGGATTATCTTGGTCGTCTTCTTCGTTAAAGATATACAATAATAAATCGCCGTAGTTTGATAAGTCATCTTTGCGTGCTAATTTGCCGTATATTTCCATTGCTTCGAATTCTTGACCGGAAAATGCTTTTCTTGTTGCAGGCACTTTTGTGAATGTTTTAATAAAGTTGTCTAATTGCCATACAGTATTTATTCCTGCACTTTTGAAATCTTCAGATAAACTTGCAAATGAACCCAACTTGTTCATCATGTGTTCAATAGGCTTCGCTTTTTCTGCTGTTAAAATATTTCGATATTCTTTTTTTGAAAGAACATTAATTAGTGCTTCAACATGTATTTCTTTCTCATACATTTGAGTAATTCTTGTTGCGGTTATTGTTATATTATCGAGTAAATCTAAAAAAGAATCTAAGAATGATGATGAACCAAACGATACTTCATTAGATTTTGTGAAACAATCCTGTGTTAGCCCATATTGTGGGATTTTTTTATTATCTTTTACTTCCGATTTTTTGCCTATTTGCGGCAAATTAATTTGACTGATTCTCATTACATTTCCTTACTTATATTTGCTATAATGAATCTCAATATTTTAAATTGCCTTTTTGTGAATAAATTTTAAGTCAAAGAATTTTTTGCATAAAAAAAGACATCTTTCGATGTCTTTAATTAAATTTGCCTTGAGCCGGACTGTCTTGCTCGTTCGCGATAAACAGCGTTCAAAAAGAAAATTCATCATTTTCTTTTTTCAGCCTCTGCTCACTCGCGCTTGAACCTAAAACAAAACTTCGTTTTGTAGGTTCTGCGTCCGTTACAAATAAACAAAATAAAAAGACCCTCTAACGAAGGTCTTTTATTTTATTTGCCTTGAGCCGGACTTGAACCGGCACTAGGGGTGAGCCTAATTGGATTTTAAGTCCAACGCGTCTACCACTTCCGCCACCAAGGCTTGTTCAAGAAGTAATATAATATAAAAAAAATTTAATGTAAAGTATTAAAATTATTTTTTTCTAAAATATCCTCCAAATGTACAAAAACAGTTGTTAAAATGCCACTAATTATGGTAGAATTACTACTATAGGTAATAGAATTATAATAATTTTTTGATATATGAATTAAAAACAAATAATTTTTATATAATAAAATACGCGATATCCTTGTCGTGTATGGGAAAGAACGAGGTATAGGACAATAGATAACAGTACTTTAGTCATGCTTGTCGGCTTTTTGGTAGTTATATGCCTAATCTTTTTCTTAGATTCTAGAAGAGGAAAACGAGAAAAAGACCAATTGCTTCATGATATGGAAGAAAAAAATAGCCTTTATAAAAAAGAAGCTATGTTAGCTGCAAAAGAGGCTGTTCAAAAAGATATTGAAAAATTCCAAGAAGAGACAAAAGAGCGCAGACAAGAGCTTTCTAAAATGGAAGCCAAATTATCTAAAAAAGAAGAAGTGTTAGAAGACAAGCTTCAAGAAGTTGCAACAAAAGATGCAGAAGTTAAAAGAAAAATGGATGAGCTTATGGATAAGGAAGATTATCTTGCCGAGCTTGTTCAAAAACAAATGCAAGAACTTGAACGAATTTCTGGCATGTCATCAGAAGATGCGAAAAAGCTTTTGTTAGATCAATTAAAAGTTGATTTACAACAAGAAGCGAACAATTTAATTAGAGAAAATGAAAATCACATTAGAGAAGTTTCAAACGAAAAAGCAAAAGAAATTTTAACTGGTGTTATGCAACGTTGTGTTATTGACCACGTTGTAGAATCAACAGTTGCTTCTGTAAGCTTACCTTCAGATGAAATGAAGGGTCGTATTATTGGACGTGAAGGTAGAAATATCAGAACCCTTGAAACATTAACAGGTGTTGACCTTATTATTGATGATACTCCAGAAGCTGTTGTATTATCTTGCTTTGATCCTGTTCGACGTGAAATTGCTAAACTTGCTTTAGAAAAGCTTGTTGCAGATGGTCGTATTCACCCTGTTCGCATTGAGGAAATGGTTGAAAAAGCAAGAGTTGAAATTGAACAAAAAATCAAACAAGAAGGTGAAAATGCTACTATGGAAATGGGCATCATGAACCTTAATAAAGAACTTGTTAAAACTCTTGGTCGTTTATATTACAGAACAA
>CAZNLZ010000019.1:0-12343 GCA_964574225.1 uncultured Muribaculaceae bacterium
TATATTAATATGAAGAAAAATACATTTCAAGGGCATGATTAATTTTTATTAAAAAATCGCTTAGTTTTATTTTTGAAGCCATTTGCAAATAAATACAATTTATTGTCTAATAAAAATATGGATATAAAAGTAGAAAAATCAAACGGTTTAAAAGGTACAATTGAAATCCCAGCGGATAAATCAATTACACACCGTGCATTTATGTTTGCAGCACTTACAAAAGGGCGAGTAAAAGTAACGAATTACTCAAAAGGTGCTGACTGTATGTCCACACTGAAAATTATTCAACAACTTGGTTGTAGTGTAGAATTTTTAAACGAAAAAGAACTTATTATAGACGCAACAAATGCACTAAAATCCCCAACAGAAGAACTTGACTGTGGCAACTCTGGAACAACAACAAGACTAATGATGGGAATACTTGCCGGTCAAAATTTTAATTCTGAAATGATTGGTGATAAAAGCCTTTCTAAAAGACCAATGAAAAGAGTTATTGCACCACTAGAAGAAATGGGCGCAAGTTTTGAGCATAACGACTTTAAACTACCACTAAAAATAAAAGGTACTCAATTAAAAGGAATTGATTATAATTCACCTTTAGCGTCTGCCCAAGTAAAATCTTGCTTGTTATTAGCTGGACTTTTTGCAGAAGGTACAACAACATTTACAGAACCATATAAATCAAGAAACCATACAGAATTAATGTTTGAATATATGGGCGCTGATATTAAGGTAGAAAACAACAAAGTAAGTGTGAAAAAATCGCAATTAAAATCTTGCGATATTACTGTTTGTGGAGATATATCATCAGCCGCATTTTTTATGGTAGCAGCTGCAATAACACCTAATTCTGACATCATTATCAAAAATGTTGGAATAAATAAAACAAGAGCTGGAATTATTGAAGTTTTAAAATCAATGAATGCCAATATTACTCTGTTAAATGAAAGAACTATTTCGGGTGAGGTAGTCGCAGATATACAAGTAAAATATTCAAACCTTAAAGCAACAACAATTGAGGGAGAAATAATTCCAAGATTGATAGACGAAATACCTGTTATTGCAGTAGCGGCAACACAAGCAGAAGGTACAACAATTATAAAAGATGCTCAAGATTTAAGAAATAAAGAAGCTGATAGAATTACTGCAGTAAAAGTTGAATTGCAAAAGCTTGGTGCAGATATCGAAGAAACTCCTGACGGATTAATAATAAATGGTAAAAAAGAATTAACAGGCAATTGTTCAATTGAATGTTATCACGATCATAGAATTGCAATGAGTGCACATGTGGCTGGGCTTATATGTAAAAAACCCATCGAAATTAATGAATTCCAATGGGTTGATATATCTTTTCCTGAATATTTAGATTTGATAAAATCTATTTCTTAGGTGTTGGATAATATACTTTATTTCCTTGTTTTGCATCGACTTTGAATGCTAATACAATACGTTCACCTTTGTATTCAGCTGGTGGCACATCTAAATTAGTAATCTTAGATAACAAGATTAAAACTGAATCATCTAAAGATTCATTTCTTGATCTGATAACCATTTTTTTGTTTTCCATAATACCATCTTTGTTGATAGTAAATTGAATTCTACATTCACCAGAACCATCAACTGTATTTGGATTCCATTGTGTAGAAAATTCAGCACCAACCTCAACCAAATATGAACGTAGTTCATTTCCAATAGAACCAAAATTAGCATTTAACAATGGTAAATGCGCATCTGGGTCGCCTTTTCTAAATGCAGCAGGAAGTGTGTTATCCCAATAAGTTGAAACATCAGGCAAAGTGTCAGCTTGCGCAACCTTTTCTTTCACTTTTTCAACTTTCTTATGTGGATAAGGTGGACAACAAAGAATGGCTAGAGTAATAAATACAGACACTCCAAGAGCAACAAGTGCTTTCACTCTATCTCTATTTTCTTCTTCGATTTCTTCAAGTTCCTCTTCGTTCATAACCCTTTTAGGTCTAGGACGTCTGCGAGGTCTTGGTGGTTCATAATATTCTTCGTCATAAGTTTCTTCATAAACTTCTTTGAATGTATCGTTACCACAATCACAGAATTCTGGACATATTTCATATTCAGTTTGACATTCTGTACATCTATACATTAATTATTTCCTTATTAATTAGTAATCTTTATCTACTTTTTCTAATAATTCTTCTCTAACAATGATGTCGAATTTTGTGTTACCCAACATTGTTGTTTCCATAATCAGAATTGCAGTTGGAACCAATGCTGCAACAAAGGATAACATCATACCCATAACGTCCCCACCCATTACGCCGATGAAGTAAGAAACGTTCATTGCCAACTCAATAATTACAACAGATACAGCAATCAAGAAGAACTTTTTAGCTTCTTTCTTTAAATTTTTGCTTGATTCAACGCCGTGAAGAACAACACCGTGAACACCATAATCGCTAAACCCATCTTGTTTAATTACTGCCGCACCTAAAACCCTTTTTGTAGTTGCGAATGATGTAGCAAAACAATGGAATGCAAAGATAATCATAAGAGTTGCAAGTACCAAGAAGATTGGTGAGAATTTAAACCCTGCTGATAATCTTATCCAAGCAGCAGCTTCTGGGAAGCATTCTGCCAATGTTTGAGACACACCATATGCCAAGAATGGTGCAGTTATAATACCTAAGAAATATTCAAAATAAGATTTGATTTGTAAGTTAAAGATTTTATTATTAATATCTTTTAATTTCTTTCTACCAATGTTGTTAACAAATAATGTAATCCATTGTTGGTAATCTTTTACAACAGCTTGGAAGTCTTCTCTACTTTCGTAGCTATCAAGTTCTTCTCCGCTTTCTGCAATGATGTTCTTTGTAAAACCAGAGAACACACCCAAGAATATACATAAGAAAGAACATAAGATTAACATTTGCGGTATCAATACAGGAAGGTTGTATCTATGAACAGCAAGTTCACCAACTGCGAATACAAGAATCAATGCAAAAATACCACCAGAACAGATCAAACATAATCTTTCAATCAATTTTGCTGATTGAGAGACTTTGCTTCCTTTTCCATTATTTTGTAATACTAAGAACTGACCTTGTTTTAATAAACAAGTTGTAATAATGAAGCAAATAGCTACCAAGAATAAAATTCTTGATTGTAGAGCTTTATCAGCAAAACCAAAAGCAATAATATCTTTTAGGATATATGCCATTGTTAAAGGTACAATACCAATAAATGCATTTAAAACACCTAAAATAACTTCATTTTGTCCTAATTTTTGTCTTAAATAGTTTGATTTATAAGCAATCTCTTTAGTAATAAGAGCACGTCTTCTTTCAATATCAGATTTTTTTCTATCGATTTTGATTTTTGCTTGAACACCAGCACCAGAACCATACAAGTTTTGAATATCTTCTTCGTTAAGTTCTTCATCCTCAATCATAGATATTGTTTTTTTGCTTTCAGTCCTTTTAATACGTTCTGCATTTTTTCTATTTGCAAGTTCTAATGAACCAGGAACGATTTTTGGGTTTGTACCACCAGCTGTAATTTTAATGCTAATAAAATCATCAGAATCAGCAAGCATTAACTTGCATAAAGAACCAATTTCAATAGAAGAGCCAATTGGTTGTCCTCTGAATAGAACTTTATCGCTTTTTAAGTTATTTACAACTTTCCACTTCCCGTTTTCAAGTTTTTGAAGAGAAATCAACAAATCAAAACCAGGATTTATCTTAAAATGGCAATTAGGCATTGAACCTATGTTTATTACACTTGAACCACTAAATGCTTTTTCGTTATTTTTAGAAGTAATAGTAACTTTCATCTTTTCCCCTATCTTCCTACTGCAGTTGAGAATTTTCTAACCGCTAAATCAACGTTTTCTTGTGTCGCAATAATCAATCGTTTATCACCCATAACTGGAACCAATTTTTGTTTAACCTCATCTAATTTTTGAGGATGAGCATATAAGAATGTCAAAGATAGCTCAGGAATATATTCCATAGTCTTTTTAATATTTTTTGGTAATATACTCCAGTTGATTTGCTTATTAATAGCACCTTCATTTTCCAAATCACCAAGTACTACAATAGCTGGTGTGTAACCCATTGATTTATATCTAAGCGCATCACCAACTGCTTTTTTAATTGCAGTACCGTAAGCAGTACCATATGCTTTTGTATCAAGCTCACTACGTTTATTCATTGCTTCTCTCATATCAATTGTTTTATGAGGAGGTCCATCATAAACTTCGTACGCATCTTCAGAAACAACATATATTTTTGCGTGGTCTTCAGAGTCCATTTTTTTACCCATTTTTAAGATGGTTTGTTGTTGTTCCCACAATAAATCTCTATTAGACGCAGAAACATCTAACAAGAAAATTGCACATACAGGTTGAAATTCACTTAGCTCAACCTTGCTCATAGCAACAACCGCCAACTTTGCCACTAATACTATAAGAGGCAGTAATATGCCTAACATCAAAGCTCTTCTAAACATAATCTTCTCAAAACTGTACTACTTAACAGCAAAATTGTACCATATAACCTAATTTTTACGCAAGCTATTAAGTTTTTTAAAACTCCAGAAATCAGGGTGTAGAAGCGCTAAAAATGGAATCAACTCAAGACGGCCTACAAACATATTAAAAATGGAAATTAATTTAGATGATGTATGTAAATCACTATAAGAACCCATTGGACCAATGATTGCACCAAAAGCAGGTCCGATATTGCCAAGTGTAGCGATTGCAGCTCCAACACCTGTAATAATATCTTGTTCGACAAACACAAGCGCAACCGCTGATACAACAAATATTCCATAATAAAAGAAGACAAAGGAAATCATTTGTTTAACAACATCTTCATTGATAATAACTCTGTTTATTTTAATAGGATAAACACCGTTTGGATGATGGATTTTAGCAATTTGTCTTTTCATATATTTAAAAATAAGAATTAATCTTAATAGTTTTATACCACCAGTTGCAGAACCAATCGAAGCACCAGTAAACATTAGTATAAACAACAATAACTTTGCTCTTAAATTCCACTCATTATAATCGACAGAAGAAAATCCAGTAGTAGTTACTATTGATAACACTTGGAAAAACGCTTGACGGATAGATGTTGCAATATCATAGATGTTGTGGCTTGTTAGAGTAAGCGCAGTAAAAATAGTGAAAAATAAAACAATATAAAAATATACTTTAAATTCTTCATCTCTAAATAAATCTTTTATTTTTCTTCTAAAAAATACTTTATATTGAAGTGCAAAGTTGAACCCTGCAAAAAACATAAAAATTGCTACCGCCCAAACAATTTTGGGTGATGCATAGGCAATTAAACTATTTTGTTGAGGTGAAAATCCACCAGCAGCAATTGTAGATAAGGATGTACAAACTGCATCAAATATAGGCATATCAAGTCTAATCAATACAAAAACTTCTAAAAGTGTTAAAACCAAATATACGCCCCATAATGCGGCAGCGGTTTGCCTTATACGTGGAGTTAATTTCTTGTTATCATTAGAACCTGGAACTTCTGCAAAATACATTTGGCGACCAGCAATAGAGAATTGAGGCAAAATTGCAGTAAACAAGACCAATATACCCAAACCACCCATCCATTGGCTAAATGAACGCCAGAAAAACATTGTTTTGGGATACAAAGAAAAATCAGAAAGTATTGTAGCGCCTGTTGCAGTAACACCTGAAACACTTTCAAATAAAGCATCTATTGGCGATAACCCAAAATACATAAATGGGATAGACCCTAGTAAAAATAACATTGACCAAGTAAGTAAAACTATCGCAAGAGCGTCTGTTCTGCTTAAGTCATTAAATTCTTCTTTTTCTCTATTTTTTGCTTTAAATAAAAATCCAAAGCAAAAAGAAATAATTGATGTGCATAAAAAAGGTATTATTGCCAAGTATTCTTTTAATAAAACAGCACAAATACAAGGAACAATTAATAAAAGCGAAATGTACCTTAAAATCAAACTAACAGCATTTAATACATATATAAGGTTCATTCTCTAACCCCTTTTAAAGAAGTTTTTAATTGCTTCTGAATTTTCTTGAGTTGTAAAAACAATTAAATTGTCATAAGGCATAATTTGAGTTGTACCTCTTGGGATAATAACTCTATTACGTCTTTGGATAATTGCAATAATGGCTTTACAAGGTAATTTTATATTCATTAAGCTTTCCGTTTTAAAATCAAAAGGAACAGCAATTTCTAAAACTTCACCTTGGCCACGTTCAACTGTTGCAAGTATTTCTATATCTGTTTTAATCAAATCGTTTTCAATATCATCAATAGCTGCACCATTTTCTGATATTGCAACATCTATGCCAACACGCTCAAACAATTTAGCATTAGCATTTTTTGATACTCTTGTAATAACTTTCGGAACCCCAAGTTGTTTTGCAAGAAGCGAACATAATAAATTTTTCTCATCATTATTAGTAACGCAAACAACAACATCTGATTCGCCAACACGTTCCTCTTCTAGTAATTCAAAATTTGCACCGTCACCATTAATTACAAGTGTATTTTTTAAATCTTCAGTAAGTTCAACACAGCGTTTGTAGTCACACTCAATGACTTTTATCTTCATATTTACTTTTTCTAGGTTTTGAGCCAACATTAAACCAACGTTTCCGCCACCAATAATAGTAACTTGTTTAACATCAGTGTTATCTTGGAAAAATTTGTTTGCCAAAATATCCAAAGAATATGAAGAACCCATAAATATTACTTTATCGTTCAATAATATTTCAGTATCACCATTTGGAATAAATAATGTATCATCTCTTGTAATTCCAACAATAAGCGTATCTTCTGGGAAACTACAATCTTTTAATTTTTTATTTATAAATTTAGTTGTTTCAACAACTCTATATTCAAACAATCTTGCTTTGCCATTCGCAAAATTTTCAACATCTATAGCATTTGGAACAGTAATAATTCTAAAAATCTCTTGAGTCATTAACTCTTCTGGCCAAAGAACATAATCAATCATCAGCTCATTTTGATATTTTGAGCCTCTAACTAAAGAAAGGGAATCTACATTATCACGCTTACTTACAAAGCAAACTGTTTTTAGCTTTGTCATATTTGTAACGGTTAAACAAGCTACAATATTCGCTTCATCATTTTGCGTGCACGCAATAAATATATCAGCGTCTTTTATCCCAATAGATTCGAGCACGTTAATGTTAGAACCAGAACCTTTTACATATTCTAAGTCCAACTTTTCAAACGAATCATTATTATCTTCATCCGAATCATCAATAATAATTATATCGTGATCTTCAAACAATCTAGTTGCAATTAAACAAGCAAGCTCGTTTGCGCCATATATTACAATCTTCATAAAAATCCCTTTTACTTAACTCTTTTATAAACTAAAAAGCGATTTTTGTCCAATTGGTTAAACAAGAGCAAGTTTGTCTGAAACATAACGTTTTAAGTCGATATTATCTGTTGATTGAGCAGCAATATATGCCTTGCCTAATAATTTTTTTGCTTTAGCAGGATTGCCATACGATAACATAATTTCAGCAGCACTTATATAATTTTTTGCCAAATTTTCATTATCTTGAACATCAGAATATGACTTAGCTGATTTTCCGAAATACTTTAATGCTTTCGCTTTTTCACCTAGTTTTTCACAATTATTACCGTTTTTAGAAGAAATTAAACCCATTACTTTACCATCCCCTGTCTGAGTTGCCACAACATCAGACATATCCATAAACATAAGTGCATTATCTCTATCATACTTTTCTGTATGAACTTGTGCCAAATCAGACAATGCTTTTGATTGTAATTTTAAATTATCTGCTTCGCCAGCAAAAGAAACAGCAGCACAATAATGATCTATCGCTGGTTCTAATCTTGCGTAATCATCATAGATTTTACCCATGTACATATATGATTTCGCTTTTATATTGTTATCAGTGGTTTGTCTTGCAGCTCTATCATAATTATATAAAGCCTGTTCAACCTGATTAAAACCATCATACAGCCTTGCTTCTTCAAAATGAATCATAGCACAAGCTTGACTATCACCAATTTCATCAGCATATTCCATTACATTTTGGAAAGAATATAATGCTCTTTCTTTTTCATCTATCGCCGCATACTTCTTAGCTTGGATGAACATTTTTCTAAGTTGTGGATCTTGCGGAATATAAACATCAGGAACTACAGCTGCGCTAGCTTTTTCCTCGGGTTCTGACGGAACAAACTCATCAACAGAGGCAACTGCTTCTTCTGCTATTTCTGTAATTTCTTCACTTGCAGTCTGTGTTTCCGGAATAGCAACTTTTGCTTTGTAATCTATTTGTTGTAAAAACAGAGCGTCAACCCAATTTTCAACAACTTTTGACGGTTTTTTTAATGTATTTGCAATGTACTCATCCAAAATTTGAGATGCGTTTTTTAGGTTTGCTTGGATGATTTGTGGATTTGGTGCTTCTTTTTGTGACTGACTCTCAATTAAAGATAAGTATGATGATACCTCCGCTTTAATTTCATCAGGTGCACCAATTGCGTTTGCGGTATTTCTAAAATCTGATAAAACTTGTTCAATGCCTATTTGACGTCTTGTATAGTCAATAGCCACCTTTTCACCATTAGGGAAATAAGAATTTGAAGGATGTTGTTTTCTCTCTTCTTGCGGATTATTTTCAGCCTGTCTAGAGGTTTGAGAATTTTTCTCTTCCTCTTGCTTTCTTTTTATTTGTCTGTTTTGTATACCCAAATACGAATTGGCGTAGCCGGGGTATATAGTGTTATACAAATTTGACCGCCTTACAATTACACTTTAATCCGCATACATCTCTACATTACTAAGTATGTACTTTTTCAACACTTTTTGAAATACACTATTTAGTGTATTAATGTTTTTTGAGCTAAAATCAAAGATTTAATTATTGCACGTTACAAAAAGAAACGATAAACTAATTACATGTTCAAATGGCTTTTAATAAATAATCTAAATAAAAAATATGCAGGCAAAGAACTTATGTTCTGCGAAAAAATCTATGAAGATATTTCCTTTTTGCCTTTTTCAATTCATAAGTGTTGCCACTGCACAAGAATGCCATACTCACCACCCTTGTTATTTCCAAGAGTTATAAAGAATTTTTCTTTTAAAAATTATATAAATACAATTGACACAATAATGTCCTCAAATCAAGGCAAAGCACCAATTTGTCAAGGTTGCAGGTTTTTAAAAAGACAACTTGTGCCAAAAATTCAAAAAGAAAATATTTTTAAATTTTTTACAATAAACCATTTCACAAAATGCAATTCTAACTGCGTTTATTGTGCAATAGGTAGAAAAACACTTGATATTAATTATAGACTTCTTCCTATTCTAAAAGATATGGTTAAGCAAAAACTCATTGATAAATCTTGTCTATTTAATTGGGGCGGTGGAGAACCTACAATTTGTAGTGAATTTGAAGAAATAGCATCATTTTTACATAAAAATGGCTTTCGCCAAGCAATAAACTCCTCTGGTATTGAATTCTCTCAAACAATATTAGAAGGGCTTAAAGATGGTTCTATGAGTATTCAAATTAGTCCTGACGCTGGAACAGAAGAAACATACAGCAAAATTAAAAGACAAAACAACTTTAACAAAGTTTGGGAAAACATAAAAAAATACGCTCAACACCCAGATATGCTTTTTGTTAAATACATCTTCTTCTTACTAAGTGCAAACGAAAATGATATAAGAAAATTTATTGAAAAATGCATAGAATGTGGTGTTAAAAATATAGTTATAGACTGTGAGTCAAATAGTGTTAGTAACCCTAACTGCAGGTTTGGTAAAATAACCCCTGAAATTGTTGAACTTGCAGTATTGATGAAAAAACTTGCTATCGAAAACAATATAAAATATGAAATTTCTTACCAATGGAGTGAAGAAAATAAAAAGATAATAGAAAATAGCTAATTTTTATTATGTTTTACATGTATTCGTCCGAAATTTCGCTGCCTTGAAATTTCTTTAGCTACAGTTACCACTCGCTAGCTATCGCACTCGCTCGTTTCACTTCCGCGTTACCGAATTTTATTCGTCCGAAATTTCGCTGTCTTGGTTTTTGCTCCATCTCGGGCAAGTCGTTCACTTTCTGTAATGCTTCGCATTACCGTTGCTCGAGTTACAAACAAAATGCAAATTTTCCTTCACTCCTTCAAGTCGTTCACTTTCTGTAATGCTTCGCATTCGCTTCAGTTTGCTTTTGCCCTCGCTTATTCGAACTCGCTCGCTTCGCTCGACTCCGTTCTACGGAATTTTCGCTGTCTTGAAATTCTTTTCGCTCGTTGCTGTCGTTGACTTCATTACATTGTCGTCAACTTCGCACTCGCTAACCAAGTTTCACTCGTACAGAATTTCGCAAAAAAAAAGGAACTTTTAATGGTTCCTCTGAAATCTTTTTCAATTTCCTCGTGTGTTAGTAAAGGTAGTAAGTAAGGTAAGTATGAATATAAATTTTTAATCTCTTAATATCTCTCGATGTATTTGATGTTCGTTCATCATCTACATATATATAAAGTATATACGATTTCAATAATTGTCTATTTTGGAAATCTTGTTACATTTCTTAACCAAATGTCTGGTTTGAATATTTTTACTCGAACTGCTATGATAGGAAAAAAGGAGAAATATATGAGAATAGCAGTAACATACGATAACGGAGATGTATTCCAACACTTTGGTCATACAGAAGAATTTATGGTTTATACAACTGAAGATAACAAAATTATCAATAAAGAAATTGTCTCTTCTAACGAACTTGGTCACAGTGCACTTGCTTACCTTTTAGAAGAAAATAAAATTGATGTGTTAATTTGTGGCGGTATTGGCGGATGTGCAATTGGTGCACTAAGAGAATATGGCATTGAATTATTTGCTGGAATTACAGGTAATACTGATAAAGCTGTTGAATATTATTTAGCAGGAAATCTTGTTCAAGTAAGTGAAGCAAATTGTTCACACCATCATGGTGATCATCACCACGAAGGTGGACATTCTTGCGGACATTGTCACTAATAAGTTTAAAGCCGGTAGGAAATCTACCGGCTTTTTAAATCTATTTTGAAGTAAGCGCTTCTTGTTCTTTTTTCTTTTTATATAATTTGCGACGTCTCATCAAATCAACAAAAGCTTCTAATCTTGTTATATAACCAGCTCTACCTGTTTGTTCATCCATAATTAATGTCAAAATAGGAATTTCGCAATTTTCTCTCATTGTTGGGAAAATATTTTGAGACATAATTTCTGGCATACAAGTAAACGGACTAACGTGAATAATTCCATCAACTCCACGTTCATTTGCATAGGCAACATCACTAACAGATTCTAAAGCATCACCACCAATATCTCTCATAAGATATGGTCTAGCCATTCTATAAGCACGCTCTAAGTGAGTTTCCCCTTTCTTAAAAGCTTTTGGAATAATTGCATCTTTAACAAAGCTAGAAACTGTAAGAGTTCTTTTTGTTTGAACCCCCATTCTTCCCAATTCTTTTTCAATATATTGATTTGAAAATGGGTCTTGAACTAAGAAAATTTCACCAGTAATTTCAACGTGAATTACATCTCTATTTTCATCAATTGGTGTTTGTTTTATTTCTGCAATTGCTTCTTTTTCTGCTTGTCTTAATTCTTTAGTATTACCAGCATCAATAATTAAAGCCAAAGCACGATTATAATGTTTTTCAGCCGTACCGACGGTTAATTCTCTAGCACGATAATATGAAAATAAATTTTCAATTCTATCTAATACAAACATCTTGCGAATTGCTATATTTATCGCTTTAGCAATAGCAACAGGATTACCATCAGATATTTCTGACAAGAATCTATACATGCCACTAAAGCCATCATAAAGCTGTAACTCTTTATATTTGTCTCCGTGTCCCATTTCTGTAAGAACATGTTTGATGCTTTGTCCATATTCTCCTAAACGGCAAATACCAGGAGATGAAATCATAGCAACATAATCAACATCTTTTTCGATAGCTTGCAAAAAGTTACCCAAAACCAATTTGTATGGAAGACAAATTGATTCTGGACTATACTTATTTGCTAATTCTAATGTTCGTTTGCTAGTACGAGGTGGGATTAATGGCTCTACACCAAGTTTTTTCAGAGCAGCCGCCCAGCCTATATATACGTTACCCATGTGAGGGAATGCAACTTTAATCGGCTTTCTGTTCTTCATTTAACTATACTTTCAACAAATATCCGCCGTTGTCAGCATTTTGAAGAACATCTTCATTTAATTTGCTTCTAAGATTTTTAATATATTTATATACATAATCTCTTG
>CAZNLZ010000020.1:0-12153 GCA_964574225.1 uncultured Muribaculaceae bacterium
TTTGCGTGTTCTTCTTCTGTTAATTTTCTTGTTTTTTCAAGAACTTCATTTTTTACTTCATCATAGTTTGGAGTTGTTTCAGGAGTGATGCCTTTAGATAATAATTCTTCTTTTGCTAAATATTCAGCGTTACCACCTAACAGAATGTCAGTACCTCGACCAGCCATGTTTGTAGCAATTGTTACTGCACCATAACGGCCAGCTTGGGCTATAATATATGCTTCTCTTTCGTGGTGTTTTGCGTTTAAGATATTGTGTTTAACGCCTCTTTGTTTCAAAAGATTAGAAACAAGTTCTGATTTTTCAATGCTGATAGTACCAACAAGAACTGGTCTGCCTTCTTTGTTCATTTTTATGATTTCATCAACTACGGCATTATATTTAACCTTTTCTGTTTTATAGATAACATCAGCCAAATCTTTTCTAATGTCGCATTTGTTTGTTGGTATTCTTGTAACTTCTAAGTTATATATTTTTCCAAATTCAGCTTCTTCTGTCATAGCTGTACCTGTCATACCAGATAGTTTTGGATATAATCTAAATAAATTTTGGAATGTTATGCTAGCTAAAGTTTGAGTTTCGTCTTGAATTTTAACGGCTTCTTTCGCTTCAACAGCTTGGTGTAAACCATCTGACCAACGACGACCTTCCATTAAACGTCCTGTGAATTCATCAACAATAATTACTTCACCATTTTTAATTACATAGTCCGTATTCAAATGGAATAGTTCTTTTGCTTTTAATGCTTGTAATAAATGGTGAGCATACTGGTTATCGATATCAAATAAATCAGGGATTTCAAGAATTGCTTGAGCCTTATCAATACCTTCTTCTGTTAAAATTACGTTTTTATTTTTCTCATCAACTTCGTAGTGTTTAACTTTTTCTAATTGAGGCGCAACTGCAGCCATTGTTCTATATAGTTCTGCTGATTTATCAAGTCTTCCGCTAATAATTAATGGTGTTCTTGCTTCATCTATTAAGATACTATCAACTTCGTCTATAATTGCGTAGTTATATGGTCTTTGAACTCTTTGTTGAACAGCATTTGCCATGTTGTCACGAAGATAGTCAAAACCGAATTCGTTATTTGTACCATATGTGATATCGCAAAGATATGCTTGACGTTTTCGTTCAAAATCGTCATAATCATTCATTCCTGATAAAATTACTCCAACAGATAGTCCTAAAAATTTAAAAATTTTCCCCATCCATTCGCTGTCTCTTTGTGCAAGGTAATCATTAACTGTAACAATGTGAACACCTTTTCCAGTAAGCGCATTTAAATATGCTGGTAGAGTTGCAACTAATGTTTTACCTTCACCAGTTCTCATTTCTGCAATTTGTCCTTCGTGCAAGAACATACCGCCAAGTAATTGAACATCAAAATGACGCATGTTTAATACTCTTTTGCCCGCCTCACGAACAGTTGCAAATGCTTCTGGAAGAATGGAATCTAAAGCTTGTTTTTCTAGTTCTCTATCTTTTTTAATGTCAGATGATGTTGGTCTCTTTGAAAGAATTTCTTTAAACTCATTCGTTTTTGCTTTTAGTTGTTCATCTGTAAGATTAATAAATTCCGGTTCTAAAGCGTTAATATGCTCAACAACAGGCATCATTTTTTTTATTTTATTATTATTTGGGTCACCAAATAATTTTAATAATAGGTCAATCATTATCCCCAATCTCCGCTAATCTAATTATTACAAGAATTTTAACATATAAATATTATTTTTCTAGTTTATTAATTTTATTTTAATTATTCAGTTTTTTTGTAAATTTTTTGTTACAATTTATGTTAAAAAGGCAAAATTTAACCTTCATTGGTTTAAATAGTGTAGAATAATATCGTAAGAAAGGTAATATAAATCATGAACGTTTCTGCAATTAACTGTACACCAATTAAACCTAAAGTTTCTTTTGGAAATGATACAGATTATACAAGAGTAGCTCAACAAGCTGAAGCGATTAAAGATGAATACGTTAATGCTGATAGATTAAAATCTCCAGCTGGCGTTGTAGCATCAGTTGCTGCTTGTGCTCTTAAAGCATTTGCATCAGGTGCTGTATTAGCATCATTATTTGCTGGTATTGCAAAAGGTGCTCCAACTAAGTTACAAGGTGCATTGAAAAAAGGCTCACAAGGCATTAGAAAATTTGCTGCTGATTTAAGTGATGATGCTGCAAAGCACGCTAAAGTTAAAAAACCTGTTGGTAAAGCAATCGCAAAAGTAGAAGAAGTTGCAAGAAACGCATATAAAAAAGTTATTAATCCAAATACTACTGCTATTGCCGATGATATGGCAGATGATGTAGTTAATGCAATTCACGCACAAAATAATAGAGCACTTCAAAAAATGGTAGGTATTGGTACTGCTGCTGCAGTTCTTCCAGCTGCTACTACAGTTTCAAATGATGGTGACGATGTTCCAGATATGTTACAAAAATTTGAAGCTGGTGCTAACAAAGTAACAGGTGCTACAACTAGAGCAACTGCTGACCTTACAGCATTGCAAAGTTTAGTTGATATTGTTGCATCTGCAGGTGCTTAATAAAAAATAATTAAACAATAAAACGGGCTACACAAAGTAGCTCGTTTTTTTTATAATTAGTTTGATGAAAGAAATAATTGTAAAAAAAGCTTCTAAAGATATTTTATCTGAACTCGAATTAATTAAATTTGATAGTTCATATCTTAGTGTTGCTTCAAATAAGTATTTTGGAAGTTGTTATAAAATTTTCAATTTAAAAGCACATGAAGCTAATATTTTAAAACAGTTATGTTTGTCATTAGGCTTTGATTGTGCCGTTAGTCGTGATACTGTTATGTGCAGTTGTGAATATACTGATGCATTGATTTTTGCAACTAATAGTCAAATTGATAAATTAAAAAAGAAATTATTAATTCAGCCATTTCGTCTAAAACAATTGGCTGGTTGTTTTCAAAATGTTGATATTCAATATCAACATCCAAAAGTTATGGGTATATTAAATGTGACACCAGATTCTTTTTCAGATGGTGGAAAATATAATACTATAGATAAAGCTGTTGAACAGGCTATAAAGCTTGTAGAAGATGGTGCTGATATTATTGATATTGGTGGTGAATCAACAAGACCAGAGGCTCAACCAATTACAATTGCAGAAGAATTAAATCGTGTTATTCCTGTCATTAAAGCTATCAGAGAAAAGGGGATTGTTGTTCCTGTTAGTATTGATACAAGAAATTATGTTACTGCAAAGGCTGCTATTGAAGCTGGTGCAAATATAATTAATGATGTTTCTGGTTTAGATTATGATAAAAATCTTTTCGATTATGTAGTCTCTAATAATATTCCTGTTGTTGTTATGCATTCTGATAAAGTACCGGCAAATGATAATGATTTTTCTACTAATATTGTTGAGGAAGTTTATTTTTCTTTAAATAAAAAAATTAATCTACTCCTTGAAAAAGGTATGTCTAAAGAAAATATAATTGCTGATGTTGGAATTGGCTTTGGTAAATCAAAGGAGGCTAATTTTCAGCTATTAAAAAGGCTAGATGAGTTTACGTCTTTAGGTGTAAAATTATTACTTGGCATCTCTAGAAAATCTTTTATCAGAAATCAGTTTGATATTAATTGCGATGAAGCTGATATTCCAACAGCAATGTATTCTGCAATGTTGCCTTTTGTTTCAATACACAGAGTTCATAATGTTAAACTTACGAAGCAGTATCTTTCTTATGCTTCTTTACTTCACGATTAAAAACTTCTTGAAAGCTTTCTATTGGTTTAAAATAGAATCCGCAGTCTTCTGACATAACTGCACCCATTTTAAATATTTCTTCAGATGGATATCTTCTGCATATTCCAGGACGAATTTTGTGTATTGTACAAATTCTTTTTTCTTTATCAAATTTATTGCATTTAAAAACTAATCCATTTTCATCTTTATCAACGACTTCAATATAAGTATAGAATGGATGAAGTTTTTTAAGTTTCTCAAATTCTTCTTCTGATTTAATAATATCTTTTTTATGATTTACATATATTTTAGAACAACATGCACCGCAACGATTGCAAGCTCCGTATCTATAGTAATTTCTTTTTAATATAAATTTGTGTATAAATTTTTTAATATCCATAAATGTATTATAATACAGCTATGGATATTAAAGAACAATTAAGATTAATACCTGAATCAAGTGGTTCTTATCAATTTTTTGATGAAGAAGATACTATTATTTATGTTGGTAAGGCAAAAAATTTAAAAAGACGTGTATCTAGTTATTTTAATAAAAATCACGATAGCGTTAAATTAAAAATAATGGTGCCAAAAATTAAACGTATTGAGTTTATAATTACAAATTCAGAAGTTGAAGCTTTAATTTTAGAATCTCATTTAATCAAAAAATATAAGCCCAAATATAATGTTCTATTAAAAGATGATAAAAAGTTTCCATATTTTCTTATTACTAAAGATGATTATCCTCGAATTTTAGTTACAAGAAAACGTAATAAAAATATGCTAGAGGGCAAGTATTTTGGACCATATACAAATATAAAATCAATGTACACAACATTGGATTTATTAAAAAAGTTATTTCCTTTAAAGCAATGTAAAATACCAAAATTTAAGGATAGACCTTGTATTTATTATCAAATTGGTCGTTGTATGGCCCCTTGTCAGCGTTTAATTTCTTCTAATGAGTATAAAAAACTTATCAAAAATGTTGAATTGTTTTTATCTGGTAAGCAAATGCAATTAGTAGATGAATTAAAATCTATGATGGAAAAAGCAGCAGCTAATGAAGAATATGAAAAAGCTGCAAAATATCGTGATAGTTATTTTGATGTTTTAAAAACAATAGAAAAACAAAAAGTTGTTTATGAAAATACAAAAATCAATCAGGATATAATTTCTTTATCTGTTGATGATTTTCTTGCTAGCATTTCACTTCTTCAAATTCGAGATGGTAGATTGATTAATAAAAAAGACTTTGAAGTTTCAAAAGCAGATTATGACTGTGATGATGAAATAGTTTCATTGTTTATAAAAGAGTATTATCAGCTAGTTCCTAATGAGGAAATTCCTGCGGAGATTATATTCTCATATAAAATTTCATCAGAAGATAAAGAAATTTTTGAAAAATGGTTGTCGTCTAAGAAGGGCTCTAATGTTACTATTAATCCTAAATCTAATAAAAAGAATGATGATATCTTAGAATTAGCTTGCAAAAATTCTAATTATCATTTGCAAGAAATGAAAATTAAATCATTGCAAGAAATTCAAAATAATTACAATGAGACTGGCTCATATATTCAAGAAAAACTTGGTCTAAGCAAATTCCCTCACGTTGTTGAATGCTTTGATATTTCGCATATACAAGGTACTAATACAGTTGCATCAATGGTTTCTTTTTATAATGGTATGCCAAAGAAAAGTGAGTATAAAAAATTTAAAATTAAAACAGTTGAAGATGGCAAACCTGACGATTTTAAATCTATGAAAGAAGTTGTAACAAGACGTTATTCTAAATTGTTAAAAGAAGGCTTACCGTTCCCTGATCTTATAATTATTGATGGTGGTAAAGGTCAGTTATCAAGTGCCGTTGAAATATTAAATGAGCTTGGTGTTAAAAATCAAGATATTGTTTCACTTGCAAAAAGGATAGAAGAAGTTTTTATTCCTAATGAACAACAGCCTGTATTGTTTCCATCAAATTCGCAGGCATTATATTTCTTTCAAAGAATTAGAGATGAGGCTCACCGCTTTGCAATTACTTTCCATAGATATTTAAGGGATAAAGAAGCTTTGCATTCGGAACTAGATGATATTAAGGGGTTATACTTAAAAAATAAAAAGCTTTTATTAGAAAAATATGGAAGTGTTGCTAAAATATCAAAATTAACTAAAGAAGAACTAATGCTTTTATTATCTAAAAATCAGGCTCAAATAGTTTATGATTACTATAATAAAACTTGACACTAAAATGCCTGATTGATACCATTTTAATTGAAAAGAGGATTATTTATATGACTAACTTACCAGATAAACCAGAACAAATTACTTTTGATATTACAGATAGATGTCAAATGCAATGCGTAACTTGTTCTAAATGGAATACAACACCAGCAGATGTAATGTCTAAAGAATTGACAACAGATGATTGGAAAAAAATCTTAGATGACTTAAAAGCTTGGCTTGGAGAAGGTTACTGGTTTTGTTTTTCTGGTGGTGAACCATTTTTAAGACAAGATATTTTTGAGCTTGCTGATTATGCTCATAAGCTTGGTTTTAAAGTTGCTTCAATGTCTAATGCATTTAGTATTCAACATTTATATGAAAAAATTATTGATTCACCAATTGAATCTTTAAATATTTCGTTAAATGCGATTAATAATCCTATTATTCATGATGAATCTAGAGGCAGACAAGGTTCTTATGAAAAAGCAATTGATACTATAATGCAACTTAAAAAGCTTAAAGATGAAAAGGGTTCAAATTTGGGCATAAATATTGCTACAATTATGTTTCCTGAAAATATTGAAGAAATAATCCCTCTTGTTGAGTTTGTAACTCGTAATAAGATTAATGGAATTATGTTCCAATTGCTTGATGATAAAGAATCATTCCAAGCATATTGTGTTCGTTCAAGTTCAAAAACTTCATCGTATCAAATGCCTAAGGAATTGAGAATTAAATATAAAAATATGGCAAAAAGAGCTATTGAAGTTATAGATAGACTTGTTGAAATGAAAAAGGCTGGTCATTCTATATACAATTCTTATGAACAATTAGAAGCAATGAAAGTATTTTTCAATAATCCTGATGATATTTTAAAAACAATTATTTGTGATGTTGGTTCTACTAACTTTGCGATTGACCCATATGGTGATGTTAGACTTTGCTTTAATATGGATGCAGTTGGTAATATTAAAGTAGAAAAACCTCAAGATATTTGGGTTAATGCTAAATCAGTAAAATGTAGAGCTCTAACAAAGTCTTGTAAAATGTATTGCAGAATGCTTAACTGTAACTTTAAACACAATTTTGCAAATTTTAATAAATCTTTTATGCAAAGATGTAAAAATAAATTAGTAAAAATATTAACTGGACGCAAATAAAATGAGTAGTAAACTTACATCACTTCTTTTAGTATCTGTTTTTAAAAATGTTTTGAAAGATAAAGTTGTTTCTTCTTTTGTATCTTTTTTAAATCAGTTATCTTCAGAAGAGAAAAATTTTTCTGGTGATTTAAAGCTATATTCTGAATTCATATCAACTTTTTATGATTCTTATAAAAATCAAAATTTATATGAATATTTAAAAATGCTTATTTATACTGACGAAAATATCATTTCTAAAGGTTGTAGTTGTTGTGTGTCTGAAAATAATCAGCTTTTAAATACTGCAAGATATGAGCTTACATTGTTGGATAATTTGATTTCTTTTGATTATCAAACAATAAAGGATTTGTTTTTATTTAAGTATCCAAGAATGACTGAAATGGTTATGCATTTGCCTGCTTTTGATACAGAGGGTGCTGTTCAATTTAATCTTGAAGATTTAATTTCTTCTTATCAAAATAACGGTTATGGTATTTTTTCTTGTTATTCAGCTTTCAAATATACTGATGATTTTGAAGTAAAACCTATTCAGTATTTTGATTCAATCACTTTTGATGAATTAAAAAATTATGAATATCAGCAAAAGGTGTTAAAACAAAATACACAAGCTTTCTTAGAAGGTAAACAAGCTAATAATATACTTTTATATGGTGATAGAGGTTGTGGTAAATCATCAAGTGTTAAAGCACTTTTAAATGAGTTTTCTGATTATAATCTAAAAGTTATTCAAGTTTATAAAGAAGCATTTTTAAAACTGCCTGAACTCTACGAAAAACTTAGAAATTTGCCTTTAAAGTTTATTATTTTTGCTGATGATATTTCATTTGATGAAGATGAAAAGAATTTTTCATCAATTAAAGCGATATTAGAAGGTTCTTTGTCGGATAAGCCCTCAAATGTTTTAATTTATGCAACTACAAATAGATTTCACTTGGTTAAAGAAAGTTTTTCTGCTCGTGAGGGGAATGAAGTACATTATAATGACACGATTGATGAAACTGTTTCTTTATCAGACAGGTTTGGTATTGTTTTGACTTTTTCATCTTTAACTAAAGTTGAATATTTAGATATTGTTAAACAAATTGCGTCAGATTGTTGTGTTGAAGTTTGTGACAAATTTTTGCAACAAGCTTGTGCATTTTCTATGCAAAAAGGTATAATGACTCCTAGAATTGCTAGACAATTTATTACTGATTATATTGCTAACAATTAGCAAAAAATTTTATTTTCGAGTTTTATTTTATTGAATTTCTGCATATAAATAGGGAGTCTTATTATGAAAATTTCAAGTATTAATTATTCTATGCCTGTAAATAGTGCTAATTTTGCTGCAAGAGCAAAAAAGACAGAGCCAAAAGTTTCAACTGAAGGCATGAATAATGATAAGTTAGTTATGGATGGAAAAGCTTCTAAATATTTTAAATTAGTAGAAAATTTATCAAATCCAAAAGTTGGCTCTAAATTTGTTTTAGAATCAACATTACCGGAATACAAAGGATTAAGAGTGTTAATTACTCCTGATTCAAAAATTTCATCTTCTGAAATGAATATTGGTATTGTAAAAGATACTCAACCAAGTTTTAAGGGAAGATTGTATGGTTCAATCCGTGAACACGATGGACAACGTGATTATAAGATGGAAGAAGAATATATCCGTTTTTGGATGGAAGGAATGCATAAAACTGTAACTGATAAATATCAAGATAAGCAATATGCTCCTGCATTGAAAGATGACTATAACTTCTATATTCCAAGTGATGGCGATGGAACAAGATATAAAGATATTACTGCATTGCAAGGTGGTGCATATACTCCAGCAAAAGCCGTAACTAAACCTGCTTCAGATATCCCAGCAACTATGGGCGGTAAGCAAATGTCTTTGGTTCAAGGTGTAATCACAAACTTTGCAAAAACTGGCAAATTAGATAAAATGTTTGATTTTGTTAGAGTTGAACCTGCTAGAGGTAGCGCATATGGTTTCTTAGAAGGTTTAGCTAGTGGTAAAATCCATACAAATAAACCATTAGTATTTAGCTGGGGTGACAACTTCTCTGATATTAATATTTCTAGATTAATGAAAAATCACGAAGATTCTAACTCTGGTTTTACAGTAACTGTTTTACCTGTTGATAAAGCAAGAACAAAAGCTTTGAGTATCATTAAAACAGATGATGTTGAAGGTAGAAAAATTGATGTATTCGTAGAAAAACCACAAGACGATGATTTCATTGAAAGCTGTGTACTTCCACAGTTTGGCGAAAATCAATGTTTATCAGCTGTTGGTCCATATGTTTTATCTCCACAAGCATTAACTTGGATTAAAGACAATTACATTGATGATCCTGAAAGTTTCTTGAATCCAGATAAAGGCTATGATTTTTCATCTATGATTATTGCTCCAATGTTAGAAGCATTCAATAATGGTGAAATCTTAGATGAAAACGGAAATCCTATGGAAATGAAGTTTGATATGATTCAACCAGAGGAAACTTGGTCTGATCTTGGTTCTCAAAAAGATTTTTCACAAGCTATGAAAGATGCTTCTAAAGGTAAATATTTATACTTGCCTTGGGAAATGAAACAATCATTAATGGATAATATTGATGGAAAAGATAATATTACATTTAATGAACGTTCAAATAAAATGCTACATGATATGTTAAAAGATATTGGTGCTCAAGCAACTAACGTTATAGCTTATTGCAAACAATAACATTTAAGCTATAATTAGTCTATGGACATTAAAGCAAACAAAAGAGTAGTATTTAAATTTGGTACAAATGTATTGAGAAATGATGACAGAGAAATTTCTTTGTCTAGAATATACTCTTTTATTGAAGATATATCAAAATTGCACAAACAAGGACTAGAGGTGATTATCGTCACCTCTGGTGCTGTTGGATTGGGTGCAAAAAAATTAAATGTTGATTCATCTGAAAGTTTGTCAATAAAACAAGCTTGCGCTGCAGTTGGGCAAAGCCAATTAATGTCTATATATGAAGATGGTTTTGGTAAATATTCAATTAATACGGCACAAGTTTTGCTTACTGAGGATGATTTTACAAATAGAATAAAATACTTAAGTTTAAATAACGTTTTAAATACATTGCTTGAACTTGGGGTTATTCCTATTATTAATCAAAACGATACTGTATCTACTGCAGAGTTAGAATCTGCATATGGTGTTAGTTTTTCTGATAACGATAAATTATCGGCTCTTGTTGCAAGTAAGCTTGATGCTGATTTATTAGTTATTCTTTCAGATATTAATGGTTTGTATGATTCAAATCCGAAAGACAATCCAGATGCTAAGTTAATATCAGAAGTTATGGAATTAACTGAAGAAATTGAAGGATATGCAAGTGCGGCTTCAAAAGGTGGTCGTGGTGGTATGATTACAAAATTACAAGCAGCAAAAGTTGTTACACACTCTGGTGGACACGTTTTAATTGCAAATGGTAAGTCTCCACAAGTAATTCGTCGTTTATTTAGTGGTGAAAAAATGGGAACAACTTTTTATCCTGTAGAGCAAATGTCACAAAAAAGACGTTGGATTGCTTATGCGACAAATATTACCGGACAAATTGTTGTAAATGAAGGTGCGAAAAAAGCTGTTATAGAAAAAAATAAGAGTTTACTTTCAATTGGTATTGTTAAAATTAATGGTACATTTGATAGGGGCGATGTTATTTCAATTTTAGATGAAAATAATGTTGAGTTTGCTCGTGGAATTGCTAACTATGATTCTAATGACTGTGTAAAAATAATTGGATTACATTCAGATAATATTTTTGATGTGCTTGGTCATAAGAACTATGATGCTGTTATTACTAAAGACAATATTGCGTTGATTTAAGAGGATATTATTATGCAAGTTATAGATATTGCAAAGAATGCAAAATTTGCTTCTGTTGAAGCATTACAACTATCGTCTGAACTTAAAAATTCTGCGTTAAATAAAATTGCTGAAATTCTTGAACAGAATAAAGAAAAAATAATTACTGCAAATAATATAGACTTAGATAATGCTAAAGACTTATCTAAATCAATGTTTAATCGTCTAAAGCTTGATGAAAATAAGTTAAGAGATATGATTCAAGGTGTTCGTGATATTGCTCTTCTTCCTGACCCAGTTAATAAAGAAATTTGGTCTAAAGAAATTGCAGATAATATGACTTTGAAAAAGATTTCTTGTCCAATTGGTGTGATTGGCGTTATTTTTGAAGCAAGACCAGATGTGATTTCTCAAATTTCAGCTTTAGCAATAAAATCATCAAATGCTGTTATTTTAAAGGGTGGAAGTGAGGCTGAAAATACTAATAAAACTATTTTCAATCTTATTGTTAGTGCCTTATCTGCGATTAATGATTTCCCTTCGAATATGATTAATTTAGTTTATACTCGTGATGATGTTAAAGAATTATTAGATGCTGATGAATATGTTAATTTGATTATTCCTCGTGGTTCTAATTCACTTGTTAAATATATAAAATCTAATACAAAGATTCCTGTTCTTGGTCACGCTGATGGTATTTGCCATATTTATATTGATGAATCAGCTGATATTAATAAAGTTTTAAATATTTGTATTGATGCAAAATGTCAATATCCAAGTGCTTGTAATGCTGTAGAGACAATATTAATTAATCAAAATGTTTCTTTAAGTATTCTTCCTTCTTTAATGTTTAAGTTTGTTGAAAATAATGTTAAAGTTCTAGGTGATGTAAATGTTAAGGCTATTATTCCAAATGTTGAATTAGCTACTGATGATGACTGGAAAACAGAGTATAGCGATAAAATTGTTTCATTAAAAATAGTTCAGTCTTTAGATGAAGCTATAACTCATATTAATAAGTATGGTTCAGGGCATACTGATTGTATAATTACAGAAAATGATATTAATGCAGAAAAATTTATGACATTTGTTGATTCCGCAGGAGTTTATAAAAATGCATCTACACGCTTTGCTGATGGCTTTAGATATGGTTTTGGTGCTGAGGTTGGTATTTCTACAAACAAAACTCATGCGCGCGGTCCTGTG
>CAZNLZ010000021.1:0-12097 GCA_964574225.1 uncultured Muribaculaceae bacterium
AAAATTCGGAGACTGAGAGATTCGAACTCTCGGTGCAGATTACTCCACACAACACCTTAGCAGGGTGCCGCCTTAAGCCAACTCGGCCAAGTCTCCTTAAGCGACTATTCAATATTATCACAAAGATATCAATTATTACAAGTCTATTTTCGTTAAATTTTCTGTTATATCTGACAAATTTATTTTTCTTTGTTTTTTAAACATGCAGATTAAGAGGATATTTATTTTGAAAATTTCAAATACTTTTATAAACAACAAAACTTCTTTTGGATATGACAAAAAGCTAAATGCAGAATTAAAAGAAAGACTTGCGACACATCCAGATAAGCAGTGGGCTAAAGATTTGTCTTCTATGAATAACTATGTTAATAGGCTAGAATGCCGTGTTGAACGCGAAGCAAAAAACAATAAGAAAGATAATTCTAAGTTTGAAGACTATCTAGACATGTTTTTAAATTTAAAAAATGTTTTAGCTGGTTTTGTTTCAGTTACTTTTACTGATATGAATTATGCTGATAGGGAGTTCAATCATTATTATGATCAGTTTGTTAAAGGTGGTTCTAAGCCTAATGATTGGCATTTAGATGCTTGCGAAACACTTACTGATTGGACTTCTCCTGAATTGAAAAATAAGCTTCCTAATAATAAAGATAATGCCGGTAAAAAGCCATATGTTCCAAAATTTGATGAGGATGGTGTTGAAATTCAGGAAATACCTGTTGAGCAAAAGCCTAAACTTTCACCAAAAGTTCAAAGTATTGTTGACCAAATTACAGGACATCTTTCGCCAAAATCTTTATTAGAAGTTTATACTCCTAATCCTGATTCTCCAAAAAACTTTGGTGATGTTGCTGGTATGGAAACTTTAAAGCGAGATTTGCAAGAAGGTATTATTCAGTTAATAAATGACCCAGAACAAGCTCAAAAAGATTTTGAAGATTATGGAAAAAGAACACCTAAAACAATTTTGTTATATGGTCCTCCTGGCTGCGGTAAAACATATATTACCCAAGCATTATCAGGTGAAGTTAAGTCACCTTTATTGATGTTAAATATTTCAAATGCAGGTTCATCTTATATAAATATGACTTCTAAAAATATTAAAGCTGCTTTTGATGAAGCTATTGCATTAGCTGATAAGTCAAATGTTCCTTGCTTATTATTTATGGATGAAGTTGACACTATGGGCTTTGATAGGGGCTCTAGAATGGAACCTGATGATTTAAAACAGGTTGGTACGCTTCTTCAATGTATGGATAATGCAAAACAACATAATATTATACTGCTTTCTGCTACCAATAAGTATAATATTTTAGACCCTGCAGTTCGACGCAGATATGATATGAAAGTTTTTGTTGACATTCCAGATAAAAAAGCAATTGTTGCGTTATTAGAAAAACAATTAACGCCATTGAAAAAAGGTCAAATGTTGCTACAATCTAAAGATGATTTAGAAGCTGTTTCAAAACTGTTACATGGTTATTCAAATAGTTCTATTTGTGAAATTACAAGACAAGCTGCTTTAAATGCTATGCGTAGAGATAGAGCTGATATTTCTGTTGAAGACTATCAAAAAGCAATAAAAGAAACAGGCGAAGAAAAGCCAAATCGTAAAGATTACATGGCTGAATCTAAATTAGATGATATTAAAATTGGGTTTGGTTCATAATCTATACTTGTAAATGCTTTTTAATTGATAGCATACTTCCGCCTGCGCTAAAGAATATTGCCATTATAAATAGGCAGAAAACAACAATATTCATTGCAAATGGAGATGGTTGTATGTTTACAAAATCGTGTAGTTTCATTAATGCATTTTGTACTGTATTTAATGGTACTAATGAAATAATTGCACCAACAAAACCATAAAAAGCACCTTGTAGAATTAATGGGATTTTAATATACCAATTGCTTACACCCATTAATCTCATAATTTCAATTTCTTCTTTTCTAGATTGAATTACAAGCTGAATAGTACAATTTATTATAATAATAGTTAGCATTGCAACTGCAATAAGAACAAGAACTGTAACTGTGTTAAATACATTAGTAATTGTTTGCAGTTTTTTTGCAATTTCTTGAGCGTAAGACATGTTTTCAATGCCTTGTACTTTTTTCATACTTTCGCAAACTGTAACAATATTTGCAGGATTATCAACAGTAACATGCAATGTATCAGGCAAAGGGTTTTCTAGTCCAGAAACATCTATATCTTTATTCATTTCTGTCCAAGCTTCTTCTTTTGTAATTATGGAGATACTTTTAACGTGTTCAAGTTCTTTTATTCTTGATGACATATATACAGGGTCAACATCAGATTTTAGATAAACTGAAATTTGAAAATCATTTCCTAGTTTATCTACAAATGTACTTAAAGAAAAACTAGTTCTAAATAATGCGCCGAAAATGGTTAAAATTGCTGCCATTGCTGCAATAATCGCAATATTTATTAATCCAGTTCTTTTTATGCCATAAACAGTTTCCATCGCAATTCTATACATGATTCTTACTGATGATAAATGGCGTTGTGGTATGTGTTTTTTTACAGTTTCTTTTATTATTTTCTTTTTACTCATAAGTTCCCGCTTGTACGTCTCTGATTATTTGACCATTTTCCATTGTAATTACTCTTTTTCTAAAGTAATCAACAATATCTCTGTCGTGTGTTGAAACAATAACAGTTATGCCTTTTTCATTAATCTGTTCTAAGATTTGCATAATTTCCATAGAGTTTTTCGGGTCTAAGTTACCTGTTGGTTCATCTGCAATCAATAATGGTGGTCCATTAACAATTGCTCTGGCAATGCTAACCCTTTGTTGTTCACCGCCTGATAGCTCACAAGGTTTTGCATTCATTTTGTTTAATAACCCTACTACCTTTAATGCACCCGTTACACGTTCTTGGATTTCTTTAGAACGCATACCTAGAGTTCTAATTACGTATGCAATATTGTCATATACAGATATATTTTGAAGTAGTTTATAGTCTTGAAATACAATTCCCATACATCTTCTTATATTTGGAACTCTGTCATTTGGAAGTTTTTCTATGTTAATGTTCCCAATCATAACAGTTCCAGATGTAGGGATTTCTTCTCTATATAATAACTTCATTAATGTTGATTTGCCTGCTCCAGAAGAGCCAGTTAAAAAGACAAATTCACCAGACATAATGTCTAGGTTGATATTTTGTAATGCGTAGTTATCTTTGTACTTCTTATATACGTTTCTTAATTGAATCATTTAATTAGCCCTATAATCTTTTCAGCAAGTTTTTCACTGTTTAGTCCATAGTATTGCATAAGCTCTTTTGCTGTACCGCTTTGTCCAAATTCATCATTTGTTCCTATTCTGTTGATTTTTACAGGATAGTTTTCGCTTAGAACTTCACAAACGGCGCTTCCTAATCCACCAATTATTGAGTGGTTTTCGATAGTTATAACCCTGTTTGTTTTCTTTGCTGATTTAATGATTGTCTCAGCATCAATAGGTTTAACAACAGGCATATTTATAACTTCAACGCTTATCCCCTTTTCTTTCAATATTTTAGCACAATCAATGGTTTCAACCAATGTTTCACCGTTAGTGATTAATGTAACATCATTACCTTCTTCCATTACAACGGCTTTTGATAGATTGAATTTATAATTTGAATCAACAACATCAGGAAGATTTGTTCTTGCAATTCTTACATAAACAGGTCCATTATGATTTGCTGCAAATTTAATCGCCTCTTGTGTTTCTTTTTCATCAGCTGGAACAATTACTGTCATATTAGGAATACTTCTCATCAAAGAAATGTCTTCTAATGCTTGGTGGCTAGCACCGTCTTCCCCAACAGTAATTCCACCATGTGTTGCTGCAATTTTAACGTTTAAATTAGAATATGCAATTGTATTTCTAATTTGTTCCCAAGCTCTGCCTGCTGCAAATACGGCAAATGTTGACACAAATGGGATTTTCCCTGTACAAGCAAGTCCAGCTGCTGTTGTCATTAGGTCTTGTTCTGCAATACCAACATTGAAAAATCTTTCTGGGAATTCTTTTGCAAACAGTTGTGTTTGAGTTGAACATGATAAGTCTGCATCTAATACAACAATATTTTTATTTTCTTTTCCAAGCTCTACAAGGGCTTTTCCGTATGCGCTTCTAACTGATTTACATTCTCTTGTCATATTAAATCCCCTATTTAAGTTCTTCTAATGCTTGTTGTAATTGTTCGCTGTTTGGTGCTTTGCCGTGCCAACCAGCATTATTTTCCATGAATGAAACACCTTTTCCTTTAACTGTGTTTGCAATAATTACAGTTGGCTTATCGCTTTTCTTTGCCATTTGAACAGCGTCATAAATTTCTTTGATGTTGTGTCCATTTATCTCATGTGTATTCCAACCAAATGCTTTGAATTTTGCATTTACATCACCAACAGATTTAACATTTTCTGTTGAACCATCGATTTGTAGTTTGTTTCTATCAACAAATGCAATAATTTTGTTTAATTTGTTATGAGCAGCGTTCATAGCCGCTTCCCATACGCTACCTTCTTCTATTTCCCCATCGCCCATATAAACATAAATATTACTATCAATATTGTCTAATCTTAGACCTAAAGCCATCCCGCAAGCGATAGATAAACCTTGACCTAAAGAGCCTGTTGAAATTTCAACTCCTTTTAATTTGTGACAACAAGGGTGTCCTTGTAATTTAGAGCCAAATTTTCTAAAACCGAATAAATCTTCTTCTTTGAAGTATCCGCAATGTGCTAATACAGAATATAATGCTGCAGAAGCATGTCCTTTTGATAATATAAATCTATCTCTATTTGCATAGTCTTTATTAGCGTCACATTCTGGGTAATGTTTCATACATTTTGTAAATAATACATTTAAAATGTCTATGCAAGACAATGAACCACCAGGATGTCCTGATTGTGAATTGTGTATCATCTTAAGAATATTGCTTCTTAATTTCTTTGAAACCTTTGAGATTTCTTCAATTTCTAAATTTGTTAATTGATTAATCATTTTCTTCCCTTTAAACACATATTCCATCTATATTTTATTGCTCCTATTATAGCTTTAAATAAGAATAACGGCAAAGTTTTATAAATTCTTTTTAATCTTTCCGGTTGTTTTATTGTTCTATATAACCATTCTAAACCTAGTTTGCGATATGTTTCTGGTGCACGTTCAACATGTCCTGCCCACACATCAAATGAGCCGCCAACACCTATAAAAATACTGTTTGGTAATTCTTTTCTGCATTTTTCTATAAACAAATCTTGCTTTGGAGCACCTAGTGCAACAAGAATTAAACTTGGATTTGATGAAATTAGATTTGAGATTATTTCGTTTTCTTTATCGTTAAAATAACCATTGTGGGCGTAGCAGATGTTTATTCCATTTAGGTCGTTTTCTATTTTTGATTTTGCTTCTTGTATAACTTCTTCTTTTGCGCCAATTAATGCTACTGGCTTTTTAAGATTTGTTGCTGATTTTAACAAGTTATATGCTAAATCAACACCAGGGACTGTTTCTTGCGTTGTTCCTTTAAGTTTTAGTGCTATTTTAATTCCCACTCCATCTGGAACAGTTAAATCAGCAGATTTTAATAGCAGTTTGAAATCCTTGTTTTTGTTGCTGTATTCAATAATTTCAGGATTTATTGTTACTATGTAGAGTCCTATATTTTCGGACATATTTTTTTCAACAAAAGTGACGGTCTCGTTAAAAGACATTAAATCAACATCATACCCTAATACTTGCTGTGTTTTTCTCTCCATAGTTAAATTATATCACTATTGATTAAAAACGTTAAAATATTAAGCGTTAACAGTATCTGTTAATTTTGCTTTAACTTCATTTGCGGAATCTTCGTATCCAACTCTGCCCATTAATGCATATGTGTAATTTTTTGTTTGTTCTACACTTGGTTGGTTGAATGGGTTTATGTTGTATAATGCACCTGTTATTGCTGTTTGTACCTCAAACATATATAGAAGCTGTCCAAGATAGTATGGGCTAACTTTCGGAATATTTATTGTTATATTAGGTCGTTTGTAATCAATTAATGATGCCATTGTTGCATCTGCTTCAGCCTCAAATAATTGATTCATTGTTTTTCCGCCTAGATAGCTAATACCTGTATATTCAAATATATTTGGAATTTCTAAAGTTGTATCAAATTCTTTTACTCTTAAGAAATTAATAATTTTGTCGTTTGGACCTTCATTATAAAGTTGTGATTGTGAGTGTTGGTCTGTAACTCCGATTGCTTTAATTGGTGTTTGTCCAATATTTACAATGTTGTTATCTTTATCTCGTTCTTTTCCTAATGATTCTGCCCAAAGCTGACAGTACCAGTCTGCAACGTGTCTTAATCTATTTGAGTATGGCATCATTACAGAGATTTTTTTGCCTTTTTTTACATCCATTAAATAGTGAATTAGTGCATTTTGAGCAGCAATATTGAAATTGATATCTGTATTTTTAAGTGCTAGGTCCATATCCTTAACACCTTGTGTTATTTCTTCAATATCTAATCCAACAAGGGCAAACGGTAATAGCCCTACAGCTGAAAATACTGAAAATCTACCGCCAACATCATCTGGAATATAGAAAATTTTATAGCCTTCTTGGTTAGATAATTGTTTTAATATACCAATGTTTTTATCTGTTGTAGCAATAATATTTTTTCTATAATCATCCCCAAGTTCTTGTTGCATTCTGTCTTTGACTACCATATATTGAGCCATAACTTCAGCTGTTGAACCTGATTTTGTAATTACGTTAACTAGCGTTTTCTTTAGGTCTAGAATGTTTAGCATTGCGTTCATTTGGTCTGGGTCAATATTATCTAAAAAGAAAATTCTAGGGTAATTTTTTCTTTGTTCTTTTGTTAAAAAGTTCCAGTATGGAGGTAAAAGCGCTTCGCAAACAGCTTTTCCGCCTAAGGCAGAGCCTCCCATACCTAAAATAAGCACATTTTCAAATCTATCTTCAACCATTGCGGCAAATTCTTTTACATACCAAATGGTTTCTTCGTTATAGCCAAGGTTCATCCATTGAAGCTTTTGTCCTGGTTTGTCTTTGTTTGAATTTAGTTCTGCAATAATTTTTCGAATAGTTTCCTTATATTCACTAAATTCTTTTTCAATATCCAGACCGTTTTCTTCACCGATTATCTCAGTTTTAATGTTTCGATAGTTTAATTCTATCATTTATGCCTCGCAATGTTTCGTACTTGTGCCCAAACCAACTTTTTTTATTTTACATGCTTAATTATTTTTTTTAAAGAATTTTGCAAGAATATGTAACATATCTAAAATAAAATATTTTTTGATGTTACAATTTCTATATGAAAGAACTTGATTTCATAAAAATAATAACTTCTCAGTTGAGTTTTTCAAATTACCTAGGCGATGATTGTGCATATCTTGATGATTTAGATATATATGTTACTCAAGATACTTTAGTTGAAGATGTTCATTTCTCGCTTTATACAACAAGTCCATATCTTTTGGGACGAAAGGCTGTTAATGTAAATTTAAGTGATTTAGCGGCTGCTTTATCAATTCCTAAGTATATTACTGTATCTTTGTCTCTTCCTAAGAATACTTCTGATGACTTTGTGAAAGAATTATATCGTGGCATTAATGATGTTTGTAATGAGTTTAAAGTTAAAGTTATTGGCGGAGATATAACTGGTAGTGATAAAATAGTCATTTCTGTGTGTGCGATTGGCAAAAAGAATTCTTTATTTTCTGCTTCTCGTGCTTATGCAAAAAAAGGTGATTATATTGTTGTTACAGGAAATTTTGGGACTAGTAGTGCTGGTTTATATGCTCTTCAAAATTTTCTTTATTGCGATAAATGTATAAAAGAATCTCATTTAAATCCTGTTGCTAAAGTTCTAGAAGCTGAAAAGATTGCTAATGTTATTGATTCTAATGTTGCAGTTATGGATTCTTCTGACGGATTAGTTGATGCATTGTATAAAATTGCTTTGGCTAGTAAGCATTCGCTTGAAATTGATTTTGACAAAGTTCCTGTTCTTCAGGAAGTTAAAGATTTTGCTACTCGAAATTCTATTGATTATAAACACCTTGCACTTTGGGGTGGTGAGGATTTTGAACTGGTTGCTTGTGTTCCTGAGCAAACTTATTTGAAATTAGATAAAAATGTGTTTAAAGCAATTGGTAGAGTTCAAAATAAGGATAATAATCCTTGTGTGAAAATTGACTCAGAAAGAATAACTAATGAAGTATTCAAAAATAAGTCGTATAACCATTTTAAGGAATTGTTAAATGATTAGTGTAATAATTACTGCTGGTGGTTCATCTTCAAGGTTCAAAGGTGAAAATAAACTTCTTTTTCAAATTGGAAAGAAATCTGTAATTGAGTTATGTGTTGAAAAATTTTTAAATCTTGATTTCGTTGATGAAATTATTATTTCCACTAATTTTTCTTTAATTGATTGTTTTAATGAAATGTTTTCAGGCTTTGATAAAATTAAAATTATTGAAGGTGGTTCGTCTCGTCAGAAGTCAGTTTTTAATGGATTAAAAGCTTGCAATAATCCTGACTATGTTATTATTCACGACGCTGCAAGACCTTTTGTTCAAGAACAAACTATAATTAATTGTTTAAATAATGCAAAAAAGATAGGTGCTTCAATAGTTGCAGTTAAAACTGTTGATACAATTAAGGTTGTTAATCAAGACGGCATTATTTCTTCAACTCCTGATAGAAATTTTTTATGGAATGCACAAACACCGCAAATATTTAAGTATGATTTGATATATAGGCTTCATGAAAAATATTTTAATCAAGAATTTACAGATGATTCGCTTTTGTTTGAAACAGAGGGTTTGTCTGTTTCTATTACTGAAGGTGATTATTCAAACTTTAAAATTACGACAATCGATGATATTAAAAGAATAAAAAATGAAGAATAAACTAGCAAAAAAATATTTGTTTGTTTTTAAAATAAGCGTAGAGATAATTGGGATAATTTTAATCATGAATATTTTGAATAGTTATTTACAGTCGAAACCTCTTCCACCACCGAATTATCGAACCCAGACTGCGCCTAAACCAATTTTCTCTAACCCTAATTCTTCTACAAAGACGACTATTTTTTATCAAAATGATTTTCATCGTCAACTCCCTAAAATGGCAAGAGCCGTTACTGCTTCTGAACAAATTGAAGTAGCTACAAACAAAAATGGTTCTGATTTGCTTAGAGTTTTTTCTGGTGATTTATTATTAGGTTCTGATGAAAAGGCAAATGCTGTTGCTGCACAATATCTTAATTTAGCTGATATTGATGCTTTGGCATTAGGAAATCATGAGTTTGATATTACAGCTAGTATTTGCGGTAAGTTGTTAAAAGACTCTAAGGCTAAAATATTGGGTATGAATTTGAATTTCCCACATGACCATTCTGATTTATCTAAAAAAGTTCTTCGTTCAACAATTGTTGACGGAAAAAATGGTGATAGATATGGTTTGATTGGTATTCAACCGCCGGATATGGTATCTAGAATTAAGAAAAAAGAAGCTCTTGATGGTATAACAGTTGATGATGAAGCTCAAACTATTGTTGAACTTCAACAAGAAGTTGATAGGTTAAGACAGCAAGGTTTAAACAAAATTATCCTTCTTTCTCATAGCGGTAATACTTTTGAAAAAGAAATTGCCAAAAAAGTTAATGGTATTGATGTAATTATTGGTGGTCACTCTCATCACTTAGTTGAGGGTGTAAAAGAAGGTGAAAATTTATTTTATTCTTCTACTGGTGAGCCAGTTGTTATTACTCAAGCAGGACGTGATGGAAATAACTTAGGCTTCTTAAATCTTGAATTTAATGACAAAGGTCAAATTACTTATGTTCAAAATAATTTAGTTGATACTAATGTATTCTCACCAAATATGTTAATGACAAAAACTATTGATTCTGCATTAGGTGTTTCACCTCAGATTGGCAATTTAAGTTACGTTGATCCACTTCCAAAAAATAATAATATTGAAGAAAACCCTTGGGCTGATTTTGTTGCTGACGCTGTAAAAAATCAACTTGAAGCTGATGTTGTTCTTATTAATTCTGCAAATTTCAGAGGTTCTGTTGGCTTAGGTAAAGTTACAGAACGTGATATTTCAAGTATTTTCCCATTCTCTAACAAGTTATTTAAAGTTAAAATTAATGAAGAAGATTTAGTTGATGCTATTAATAAATGCGGTAAATCTTTAGTTAATAAAAATTCTAAACCTGGAATTATGCAAGTTGCTGGTTTGAGTTATACGCTTGATGCTCAGGGTAATTTAACAGAAATGTATTATCACGATAAAATGGGTAATAAACGTTATATCAACGTTAATGACCCAGATGATGATAAATATTATACAGCCGTTTATGATGAATTTTTGATTAATGGTGGCGATGATATGGACATGCTAGAACGTGATGATGATGAAATTCTTCAACGTTATGACTTTGATAAAGATAAAGTTACTATTGATTACATCAAAACGCTTGCTCAGCCGTTTGAAGTTCGTAAAGACGGTAGAATTACAATTTTAAACTAAAATTTCTTTATAAATATTTAATTTGACCTTTATGTGCTTATTTCTTACAATAATTATAGTTATTTGTATGATATTATGAATTTATAGGATATTTTGGAGTATAGAAATGAAAGCACATAATGTTGCCGTTATAGGATGTGGTATTTGGGGAAAAAATGTTGTAAGAAACTTTTATAATCTTAATGCTTTGCATACTGTATGCGATTTAGATGAAGAAAATAGACGTAATTTAAAAGAAATATATCCAGATGTTAATTTTACTGATAATGCTGATGAAGTGTTAGCTAATCCTGAAATTGACGCTGTTGCTGTTGTTACACCAAGTCACACTCACTATAAAATAGTTAAAAAGGCTATTGAAGCTGGAAAACATGTTTATGTTGAAAAACCAATTTCTACTGTTTCTCAAGAAGCTAAAGATTTAACAGATTTAGCAATTAAGAACAATATGGTATTAATGGTTGGTCACCTGTTGATGTATCACCCTGTTGTAAACAGATTAAAAATGTTAATTGAAGAGGGTGCTTTAGGTGAGATTAGATATGTTCAAAGTGACAGATTAAATATTAATTATTTCAAAAATGATAGAAGTGTTATGTGGGATTTGGCACCTCATGATGTTTCTATGACTGGCTATATTTTAGGAAAAGAACCAGTTCGAGTTATAAGTGCTGTTGGTGCTTCATCTGACAACAATGGTATTATGGATATTACTCACGTTACAATTGAGTATGAAGGCGGTATTGTTGCTCAAATATCTGATAGTTGGATACATCCTCAAAAACGTGTTAACCTTCTTGTTAGAGGTACTAAGGCTAGTGCAATGTTTGATGATACTTTAGCTGAAAATAAACTTCAAATTTTTGAAAGCTCTTCTCCTAAAGTTTCTACAACAGAAGTAATTGATTATATTGAAATTGAACCATTAAAGCTTGAATGTCAGCATTTCTTGAATTGTATTGAACAAGGTAAACAAGCTAGAAGTGATGGTAATAATGGTTTTAATGTTGTAAAAGTGCTTGAAGAAGCTGAAAAAATTATGCTTGGTGAAAAAGTTAAAGATTTAGATTCTGTTAATTTTGCACTTTCAAGAAGTAAAAAATAGTTTGGTAGAGGAAATATATAATGGCTAATTTATTGACGATTTTAAGAATGATACTTGCCGTTTTGGCTATTCAATTTTTATTCTCTGGTAATCCATCTTTATGTATAACATCAGTATTTTTAACATTATTCGTTATTGTGCTTGATGGTTTAGATGGTATTGTTGCTAGAGCTTTAAATGAACAGTCTAAATTTGGTTCAGTATTTGATATTTTAGGTGACAGAGTTGTTGAAAACCTATATTGGATTGCATTTGCCGTAATTGGATGGGTTGGTGTATGGGTTCCAATGGTTGTTGTTGCTCGTGGTATTTTGACAGATGGTCTTAGAAGTATTGCATTATCTCAAGGTTATACTGCATTTGGTTCTTCAACTATGATGCAAAATAAATTTTGTCATTTCTTAACTG